>DAINBR010000031.1:0-15666 GCA_036732865.1 Bacteroidota bacterium
AGCATAAACTAAGGAGGAATACGAAATGAACGAAAAAGGACGCGGTGGAATGGGGAGAGCCGGCGGACGAGGCCAGGGTGAAGGCGGACAACGTCAGGGTGGAAGTGGACAAGGCCAGGGCGGAGGCGGACAACGTCGAGGTCGCATGGGCGGTGCCCGCGCGGCGGGCGCTGTCGGCACCTGTCTGTGTCCGCAATGCGGGCATCTTGAACCACATGAGCGGGGCGTGTCTTGCGCCGAGCGCAAATGCCCGAAGTGCGGAACCGTCATGACAAGGCAATAACAAATAATCCTTATGAGAGGAGGATACGATCATGCCAGGAGGAGATCGAACAGGACCCATGGGAATGGGATCAATGATCGGACGCGGGGCTGGCTACTGCGCTGGGTCTGAAGTCCCGGGGTATGCAAACCCTATCCCCGGCCGTGGTTCTGGGATGGGATTTGGAAGAGGCCGTGGTGCCCGGGGCAGGGGATTCGGCGGCGGACGGGGATGGCGGGACATGTTTTGTGCCACCGGCCTTCCAGGCTGGATCCGGTTCGGCGGGTACGCCACACCCTTTGGATACCCGACCCCATACCAGAAACCCGATCCCGAGATGGAGAAGCAGGCGCTCAAGAACCAGGCCGAGGCTTTGCAGTCGGAACTGGACTTCATCAAAAAGCGCTTGGATGAGATCGAAACGGGAAGTACGGCGGAATGAACACAGTCTGGTCGCCGTGAGGCAGATCAAGTTCAATCGAGCGTCGGCCGCGCCGAGTCATTGATCGGTGCGGCTGCTGCGAGGGCGATGGATTACCGCAACCGACTACCACTGTGGTTCAAGGAGGATGACATGGGAACAAAAGGGATCGAGATCGTTGGCATGAACGTAAACGACTTGATCGGGTTGTTGAGCAAGGCGTATGCCGATGAGTGGTTGGCCTACGACCAATATTGGATTGGTGCCAAGGTCATCAAAGGTCCGATGAAAGAGGCTGTCATTGCAGAACTGACTCAGCACGCTGGGGATGAATTGCGGCATGCCGATATGCTGGCGAGGCGAATTATCCAGCTTGGCGGGACCCCGGTGACTGAGCCGGAGGAGTGGTACAGCCATTCCAACTGTGGCTACGATGCGCCGGCCGACCCGTTTGTGAAAGCAATCCTCGAGCAGAACATCAAGGGGGAACAGTGCGCGATTCTCACTTACCAATAGCTGCTCAAGCATATTCTGGATAAGGATCTGGTGACGTACAACATCCTGCTGCAGATTCTGCAGGACGAAGTCGACCATGAGGGGGATCTGCAGGCGGAAATGGAAGATATGGAGCAGATGCTGAACCAGCACACGCAATCCTGAGCCCGAGAAGGCGGCACCGGTCGGTCAATCGATGGTGCCGAAGTAATCCACCCGGATGCCGGCTTGGTGGTGGGTAAGCCACCATGCCCGAATCTCGGCCGATCAATTGTGGAGATCGCTCAGCAGGCGTTGATCGAGACTGGGGAGATTACAGCCACGTAGTATAGAATGAGAGGCGATAATGAAACTTGTCTTTACAACTTCGGGTAAAAACCTCAATGCCCCGTTGGATCCTCGGTTCGGTCGGGCCCCCAGATTTCTTGTTTACGATCTGGTCAGCGAGACCGTCGAGGTAATCGACAACGAGCAGAATCTGAATGCGGCTCAGGGAGCCGGAATCCAATCGGCGGAGACTGTGGCCCGGCTGGGAGCGAAGGTGCTCGTGACCGGGCATTGTGGTCCGAAGGCGTTTCGTGTGCTTATGGCGGCCGGGATCAAGATTTTCAACACCGATGCTCCGACGGTGGCCGAGGCTCTTGAACGATACCGCGCAGGGAGGCTAACCGAGGCCAAATCAGCGGATGTCGAGGGCCATTGGGCATGAGTGAAGCAGTCATCGTCTACAAGCCTATCGGTATCATCCGGAGCAAACATATCGCAGCGCGGGAGACACCCATCCAACCTGCCTATGCGAAAGGCAGCACGGGACGGGTGGAGATCTTTCCGGAGTTCACGGAAGGACTGCGCGATCTGGAGGGATTCTCGCACGTGTACCTGATCTACCACTTCCACCAGGCGGGATGTGCCACGCTGATGGTCAAGCCGTTTCTCGAGGATGTTGAACGCGGGGTATTCGCGACACGGGCGCCTTGTCGCCCCAATGCCATCGGGCTGAGCGTGGTTGAATTGGTGCGACGCGAAGGCAATGTGCTCCATCTTGACGGGATGGACATCCTGGACGGTACGCCGCTCCTCGACATCAAGCCCTACACGTCCAAGTTTGACCTCTTCAAAACGGCCCGTAACGGCTGGCAGGATGATGTTGACGAGGAAACGGCTCGACAACGCGGCCGCCGGGATTACAGAGGCGGAGGCGCCGCATGATTCTCGCGGTCGCTTCTGGCAAGGGCGGAACCGGCAAGACCACTTTGTCGGTGAACTTGGCCCGCATGTTCGGCTCGGCCGTCCGGCTTCTGGACTGTGACGTGGAAGAACCAAATGATCATCTGTTTCTGCAGGGCACAACGATCAAGGAGGAAATCGTCACCATCCCGATACCGCAGGTGGACGAATCCCTTTGCGACGGCTGCGGTGAGTGCGGCAGTTTTTGCGCGTACCACGCTATCGTCTCGTTCGGGACCAAGCCGCTCGTCTTCCCCGAGATGTGTCACAGTTGCGGGGGTTGCGCGATCGTATGCCCGCAGAAAGCTATTCACGAAGCGGATAAGCGCATAGGAGTCGTTGAAACGATCCAGGCGGAGAATATCACCCTGATCCGAGGTTGTCTGGATGTCGGCGTGGCCATGGCACCGCCCCTTGTTCGTGCGGTCAAGGCTCGACTAGAAAATGGCCAGCCCGCCATTCTGGATGCTCCTCCCGGAACCTCATGCCCGGTGATCGCCGCTCTCCGGGGCGCGGATTTCGTTGTGCTCGTCACGGAGCCGACCCCCTTCGGGCTCCATGATCTCAAGCTCGCCGTGGACATGGTGCGGGAACTCAGGATTCCCTTTGGTGTTGTGGTCAACCGGGTAGGAATCGGCGACGACCGTGTGCATGTGTTCTGCAGGCGAGAAAGGATTCCCATTCTTCTGGAAATCCCTGAAGACCGGCGGATCGCGGAAGCCTTTTCCAGAGGGGAGCTGATCGTAAATGCGTTGCCGGAATACAGGAGACTCTTCCAGAGTCTGATTGAAAAGACCATGAGCGTGGAAAGTGGCAAGCGGTGTTGAGCAATGCCAGCCAATGAATACGAGTGCGAGCAAATGGGTAAAATCTGTTGCGGGCGGGACGAGCACTGCGGCGTACCACCGTGTGGAGACCAATCATGAACACAAGCAATTTTCGACACCTCTATGGACCTGTTCCGTCGCGACGCTTGGGGCGATCTCTCGGGATCGATCTTGTTCCGTTCAAGACCTGTACCTATGACTGCGTATATTGCCAGCTGGGACGGACCACGAACAAGACCCTTGAGAGGAAAGAATACGTCCTGGTCTCGGAGGTTGTGCAAGAACTGGAACGGAAACTGGCCTCTGGGGATATTCCTGACTACATAGCCCTTGGCGGTTCCGGGGAACCCACCCTGAATTCCGGCATCGGCGATCTGATCCAGAAGGTCAAGGACCTGACGGATATCCCTGTGGCGGTTCTGACCAATGGTTCGCTACTGTGGATGCGAGACGTTCAGGACGCCTTGATGGGGGCCGATGTCGTGCTCCCATCAGTCGATGCCGGAGACGAAAACCTGTTTCGATACGTCAACCGTCCGCACAAAGATATCTCTTTTGAGCGGATGGTCGATGGTACTGCCGCCTTCACCAGGCGCTTCCCGGGTGAAGTGTGGCTCGAGGTTCTCCTGCTCGGGGGAGTCACGGGAATCCGTGCTGAGGTTGAGAAGATTGCTGCCGCCATCAGCAGAATCGTACCGGTGCGAGTTCAGCTGAACACCGTTTCCCGTCCACCCGCCGAGACATTCGCGTTTCCGCTCTCTCCAAACCAGATGTTTGCCTTGAAAAATTTCTTCCCAGGCCGGGTGGAGATCATCAACGAGATCGCGCTGCACGGTGTGCGCCTTTCAGCCCGATCCCGGGCAGGTGATGCGGATATTCTGGCCTTGCTCAGCAGACGCCCCTGCACCTTTCAGGATGTTGCAAACGGCCTTAGCATCCATGTGACGGAGGCACTCAAGCGCCTCGAGGTGCTGATTGCCGCCGGAAAGGCAAGTACAGTCGTTACAGACGGAAGGAGCTACTACACCGCAACCGGTCCGGAAGATGCTTCAGGGTCATCACGATGAAAGAACTGGTTGTTATCAGCGGTAAGGGCGGAACGGGTAAGACCAGTCTGGTTGCTTCGTTCGCCGTCCTGGCGGACCGGCCGGTCATCGCGGATTGCGATGTGGATGCATCGGATCTGCATCTGGTTTTGAAGCCCACGAACATCAGGCGAAATACGTTCTTTGGAGGTAAAAAGGCCAGGATCATGCCCGGCCACTGTACCGCCTGCGGCAAGTGTGAGGAGTTATGCAATTTCGACGCGATATATTACGACGGGCACGGAAATGGCCGTGTGAACAGGACCTTTCGCGTTGACTCCATCGCCTGCGAAGGCTGTGGTGTCTGCGCACGGTTCTGTGCGGAGAAGGCCATCGAATTCAAGACAGTGGTCAGCGGCGAATGGATGGTATCGGAAACCCGCTGCGGCCCCATGGTTCATGCCAGGCTGGGCGTTGCAGCCGAAAACTCGGGCAAGCTGGTTTCGACGGTCCGCCAGGAGGCCCGGCGCATTGCCGAGGAGGAGCATCGTCCCTTGGTCATCGTGGACGGCCCGCCTGGAATTGGATGTCCGGTGATTGCTTCGGTGACCGGTGCGACGTTTGTGCTGGTGGTCACGGAACCAACCGTGGCCGGCGAGCATGACCTGGAACGGGTTCTCTCCCTGACGAGGCACTTCAGCATTCCGGCGGCGGTCAGTGTAAACAAGTGGGACCTCAACCCGGAAATGACGGAGCGCATCGAGGACAAGGCGCGGCGAGCTGGTGCGCGGATTGTGGGCCGCATTCGATACGACCGCTCTGTAACCCTTGCCCAGATGCGGGAGCGGGCCGTCGTGGAGATCGAGGCCGCCTGTGTACAGGATATCTTACACATTTGGAAAGAACTTGCCTTGTAGGAGGCAACACGAGACATGGAATGTACTGGTCTCAAGGGATTTTCGGCGGTGGCGCGCGATCACGCGACACACCCGCGAAATCATGGTCAGCTGGAGGATTTCGACGGCCTTGCGAGAATTACCGGACCCTGTGGAGACACCATGGTGTTCTGGTTATCCATTCGAAACGGCAACGTGGAAAAGACATCATTCATCACAGATGGATGTTGCTCTTCTCTGGCGTGCGGGAGCATGGCCACGAGCCTGGCTGAGGGCAGGCGCGTGGAGGATGCAGCGGCCTTGCGGCAGCAAGATATCCTGGATGCGCTTGGTGGTCTTCCTCCAGAGTTCGAGCACTGTGCACTCCTGGCCGCGCTAACTCTCAAGGCAGCGTGTGAAGACTATTTAATACGTCAAGAAGAGAAACCATAACACATAGAAGGATAAACACATGAGGATCGCGATTCCCCTGGCGGACGGAATGCTCTCCATGCATTTCGGACACTGCGAGCATTTCGCCCTTGTCGACGTCGACCTAACGGAAAAAAAGATACTCAAGCGAGAAGACATCGATGCCCCTCCCCATGAACCGGGGCTGTTGCCCCCGTGGCTGGCGGAACGAGGAGCGAACATGATCATCGCCGGCGGCATGGGGCAGCGCGCCCAAGGATTGTTCGCGCAGCAGGGCATTCAAGTGGTTGTTGGCGCACCCGCTGATTCGCCCGAACGCTTGGCCGGCGATTACGTTGCGGGAAAGCTACAAGTGGGCGAGAATGTTTGTAACCACTGACCGCCCCTTTTTTGAAACGGAAGTCGCGCGTAGAAATCTGTACATCATCTGTTGTTCATGCCGCATGATGATCCAGAGGTCGCATGGAAACCGGCGCAGTTGATCATTTAGCTCTCTACCGCTAACCTTGGACGCTTCCCGATAACGGCATTTCATGGCTCGAACCCACCGCGTACTCCAATCTCAACTGCTACGGGTGCTATCGCAAAAATGTCAAGGACTCCCACAAGTCTCTGGAACAGGTACGACACGAACTGGATGTTTTTCAGTCGTTAAGGAAAATGGTGATCAGAGCATGTGCGATGGGTGTCCGGACATCACGGTGTGGAAAGACGGGGAGGGCAAGGATCGCCTGGTCTGGTCTTGCCGTCTCGAAGAGCCGATGCAATATGGCGAGTTCCTGCACACTGTGCCAAAACAGGTACGATGTCAATCTTCGTGAGCGTCGTCGCGCAATGAAAGGTTCCGGATTTTATCGAAGTTAAGATTGACTCAAAGCAATCATCAATCGGATGTGACGTGCTCGCTGTTACATCCTCTGCAACAGTTGCACAATATATGCTGCAATTGTGCAACAGTCATCCCGCCCACCATCAGTTTTACCCCGAAATTCAAAACTTTTAGTTGGCAAGTTATTTGCTCTAGAATCCCAAATGCAGGAAATGCTCGGACATCACGATTTTTCTCATCATGAATATGTGAACAGCATGACGGACACGATCACTCAAGACATTTCCCCCCCCCAACAAAGAGAAGAGGAACAACAATATGAGAAATAGAGTGATACTGACTTTCCTCGGCATGAGTTGTCTTGCAACGCTCACCATGGCGCAGGCGAATTTCGGCACGAGCCTGCATGCCACACGTACCGGGAAGCTGTACTGGTACGGCACGGCCAACAACGGATTCCAATCACTGACCAACGTTCCTATCGACAGCCTGGGCTGCAATGGCTGTCACGGTCCAACGAATGCAGACGGCGTTGCCTACACGGGGACATACGCACCGGGCTGTGTCGATTGCCACAAGACAGGCTTCTTCACGCAGGACTCCTTGAAGGAGTCGCAATGCCTCGGTTGCCACTCGCGCCAGAAAACGGAGTCGGCAACGCTCGGGTACACCGATGTGCACCGGTCGCGCAACATGAAGTGCTGGGATTGCCACACATCAAACGACGTCCACGGATCTGCAACGGTCTTCTCATCGATGCTCCAGCCCGGCGGCATTGAAGCGGATTGCGAGGACTGTCACAAGACTACCGGAGGCACCGCTCCGCTTCCGAACCATGCGGCCTACGATCCCCACGGCGGGAAAATCCACTGCACAGCATGCCATGCGAAGACTGTCACAAGCTGTTACAGTTGCCATCTTGAGAGCCAGATAAAAGGTATGAAGCGGTCGAAGCAGGTCCTCCATGATTTCGTGCTTCTGGCGAATCGCACCAAGGACAAGAAGGTCTATCCGATGACGTTTCAGTCGCTCACCTACCAGGGGAAGACGTTTGTCGCGTTCGGTCCGTTTACTTCTCACACGATCGATTCCCTCGGGCGGAAGTGTGTCGACTGCCATGCCAACCTGGGCGGCACGATTCCTGCAATTCAGGAGTACAACAGCACCGGGCAAATCACCTTCGCTCGGTGGCAGGCATCCGACAGCACGGTGCAGTACCTGAAGAAAATCATCCCGATGCCCGCTGATTACCAGCGCTCTTTTAGGATGGATTTCATCAAGTACGACGGTGCTCCCACCGACCCGGTCGTTCCGTCCAAGAACTGGTCTCTGGTAAAGAGCACAACGGATGGGCAGCATATGTTCTTCGCCACACCGTTGACAGAACTCCAAATGTCGAAAATCGGCTTTGATACCCTAAAAACGACGGGTGTGGGAAGCGAAGCGGCGACGCCGGACAGGTTCTTGTTGTGCCAGAACTACCCGAACCCCTTCAACCCCTCAACAACCATCCGGTATGCACTCCCGCATGCAAGCCGGGTCAAGCTCAAGGTGTTCAATCTTGTGGGGGAAGAAGTGGCAACGCTTGTGGACCGGGATCAGACGGCGGGGATGTTCGAGTGTCGATTTGACGCATCCGGCCTTGCCAGCGGACTGTACTTCTACCGACTGCGAACGGACGGCTGCACGGAAACCCGGAAACTGCTTCTGCTTCAATGATGCGGGATGCGCTATCCACAGGAGAAAGGGCATCCTCGGGTGCCCTTTTGTTTTCTGATTTCGCCTCGTGCATTTGCTCTGCTGCAGAGATCCGAATTGAACACAGAAACATGAAATGCTGACGCTCCTGGAAAAACTGCTTCTGGAAACGCTGCAAATTACCTTGCTCGTGGCCGGGATGATGATTGCGGTAGATGCGCTCAATGTCTGGACCAAAAAAAAGATTGCCGCATTCTTACAGGGGAAAAGGAGCTATCGCCAGTACGTGCTCTCGTCGCTGATCGGGACCGTCCCCGGATGTATCGGCGGGTTCACGAATGTCTCCCTCTATATGCATGGCCTGATCAGTTTCGGGGCGTTAGCCGGATCAATGATTGCCGTGTCGGGTGATGAAGCGTTTGTGATGCTGGCGATGTTCCCACAACAGGCCCTTCTCCTCTTCGCGGTTCTCTTTGTGGTTGGCTGTCTCGGAGGCTGGTTCATTGACGGTACGGTGAAGAGGCTTCACATTAAGACCTGTGAAAATTGCCGCGAGATGGTCACGCATTCCACAGAAAAGAGCGTGCCACACTACATGAAGGTTCATGTATACGAACACATTATTAAGAAGCATCTATGGAAAACCGCCCTCTGGACTTTCGGTGCGCTGGCGGTGGTTGAAATCGGTCTTCAGTACCTGCATTTGGAGGAATTTACCTCGCAGTATAAAATAGCCTTTCTCTTCCTCGGTGCACTGGTGGGGCTCGTTCCTGAGTCGGGTCCGCACCTGATCTTTGTAACATTATTTGCACAGGGGCTTGTACCGTTCTCCGTCCTCCTCACGAGCTCCATAGTACAGGACGGGCACGGCATGCTCCCCATGCTTTCGTTTTCTCTCGGGGATTCGGTGAAGATCAAAGTCTTCAACCTTGCACTCGCCCTGCTGGTGGGATTGACAGTCTTCGCGGCGGGCTACTGAGGGAGACGCCCGAGAACAAGGAACACTGGTACGACGGGTGGGAACGCTTTGACTATGCGGCATTGACGTACGTTCTCACACGAAGTAGCAGCGGATGACAGAACAGCCCTGTTCGATGAGGTGGTGAGAGTCGCCCAGTAGGTTGTCATCGGGGACTATCTGGTTCCTGTGCCGGGAGGGGCGGTGCTCACTCTTTCTTGTGCAGCGCTTCTGATTGGTGTTGAAGAAAGCGCTCGAGCGTTGGCGCGATGCGGGATCGGCACCAGATCAGGACGCTCATCATAAGCAGGAACCCGTTCTCACCGACTTTCCACCAACCGAGCCGCTCTGCGTTCGGCTCTTGGGTGTAGCATCCGCACGAAATGTCCAGCCCCCGCCACAGTGCAGAGAGCACCGCAATGGTGAACACCGTGAGCATGACCAGTGCCAGGAGCGTGCTCCCGCGTACGAATCGCCCCAGCACAAGGCCGAGTCCGCAGAGTAGTTCGATCCACGGAAGAACGGTGGCCATCAGCATCGCGGGACCTTGGGGGACGATCCTGTAACCAGTGACGGAAGTCGCAAATGCTGTGGGGTCGGCGATCTTGTCGATGCTTGCGACAATAAACACCATGCCGAGCGCCATCCGCACAAGTGTGATCAAGATGTCTTGAATGGAAGTCCGTTCTGCTCGTTTCATGGCTCTGTCGGTTGGTTGTGTGCACGCCAATCATACCATCCGCCAAAATAGACGTTCACATTCGCGAAGCCACGATTATGCAGCAGTGCAGCCAGGGCCACACTAGAGTTGCATTCCTCTCCGTCGCAGTAGACAACAAGGATGTGATTCCTGGGAATGGTCGAGAGCATCGGGTGCGTCGTGTCAAAGTCGTGGAGCGGCACGTTGACCGCCCCGGCGATGTGGCCGAGGCTGAAGTCATACGCATGACGCGAATCAAGAAAGAGTGCACGTCCTTGGGAGTGAAGAGCGCGGGCTTCCTCGAAGGTGAGGAATCTCGAGGTGATCGTGTGCTCCGCGGTGGAGGTCGTTGCCGCCGGCGAGGTGCGGAAAACCCCTCTTCCCGTGATGCCGGTGAATACAAAGCCGAGGATCGTGGCAGCCCCCACGATCGTCGCGGCTTCGGCCAGAGCAGTCTTGGAGAATACTCTCATCGCCGGCCAAACATCAGTGTGGCTGCTCTTCGACGGGCCGGGCCCGCGTGGGATAAGGCTCATCGTCGTGGATCGTGAATATCCCCCGGGCAGTTGCGCAACGGGTAGTTCCCTGGAGAATCTCCGCTTGCGCCCAGAAGGCATTCTTGCGACTGTTTGTCACGCGTGCGTTTACGGTGATGGATGTGTGAACCGGCGTCGGCGTGAGATATCGAATGTCCAACCTGCCTGTCAGAGGATTACCACCAAAGAGATCGTGCAGCAACCGTACCATGGCGCTATCCAGGATTGTGGCGAGGATCCCTCCTTGCGCAATCCCATCATACCCTTGAAAGCGTTCGTCAATCACAATGGTGCCAGTGGTCCTGTCTCCGGATGTGGTGCATTGCATCCGGAGCCCAACGGGGTTTTCTGCTCCACAGGCAAAGCAGGTGGGATGAAACACGGTGGTGTCCGTCTGTGCCACAATTGCTGCCTAAGGTTGTGCGTTGAGTTGTGAATGGATGCGTGCGACAATGGACGTATATGATTTCGCCACTGCGGAATCTCCTTTCTCTACAACGAAGGGGCGGCCTTTGTCACTGAGGATTCTCACATCAATATCGATGGGAATTGATCCGAGAAATGTTACGCCGAGATCTTGTGCCAGGTGTTTGCCGCCGTCTTTGCCAAACATGTCGATGTCTTTCCCGCAATAAGGACAGAGGAGGCCGGACATATTTTCCACGATTCCTATGTTGGGTATGTGCAGCTCTTGTGCCATTCGTACCGCACGCTCCGCGTCCATAACGGACACTTCTTGTGGAGTGGTAACGATCACCGCGTAATCGGGTTTCATCTGCTGACCTATGGAGAGTATTTCATCGCCGGTTCCGGGAGGCAGGTCTGCGATCATGTAATCAAGCGGTCCCCATTCAACATCTGCAAGGAACTGATGTATCACTTTGGAACGCATCGGTCCCCGCCAGATGAGCGGTTGCCCTTTCTGGAGAAGACTCGCCATGGAGATCATCTTCACGCCCAGTTTCTCAAACGGAAGTATTCGATTGTTCAACATGATCAGCTGGTCATCTATGCCAAGCATTTTGGGAACATTGGGACCGGTGACGTCCGCGTCGAGAATTCCGGCAGAAGAACCCTCCATCTGAAACACGTATGCAAGATTCACACTCACCGTGGTTTTCCCGACACCGCCTTTGCCGCTGAATACTGCGATACGATGTGCTATGTGTGCAACTGTCTCGGAGATCCGTTGTTCCTGTTCCTCCATTGCTTTCTGTTTTGTTTCAACATTCATGGTGCGCCTGTTCCATTATTGGTGAAGCCAGCGAATGGTATCATGGGTGTCTCCCGTTCTTTTCCCGTACCACAACAGTATACAGAGTGCCCCGTAGGAAGCGAAGGAGCACATCCTCGACCTCCCCACGAATCCAGGGAATGACCTCAATGTTGCTGTCCCGGAGAAGGTGTGCACAGGTGTCAGTAAGCCCGCCGCAGATAAGAACGCTCACACCCTCTTCAAGCAGCACATGTCTCCTTTCCAAGATGCTCGCGCTGGTCCATCGCATTTCCCGACGCTCGATGATCGTTCCGTCATCAATGGTGATGAGCAGAAAGCTTTCCGAACAGTCCAGGCGCGAGGAGACGCGATTGCCAAATATCGGTATGGCGATCTTCCGTGTCATCATAACCTCTGAAACGTGAGAAAAGCCGTCACGGCAGAAGAACCGCCATAGCCACAACAGAGGTCCATTTTGCGTCCTTATCGCCCTGCGCCGATTGGGTGATGTTGAACGTTCTGAGAATCTTGCCGCTCATCTTGTAGTGCTTTTCACGCTCGTCCCATGCCAGCGTTGGGTCGAAGTCCACCCCGAGCGTGGTCGCAAGCATTGTCGCTGCAAGGTCCTCTGCATACTCACCCGCCCGCTCGTCAGTTTCGCCATACGGGTGATGCTCCGAAAGGTAGCCATACGCAGTGTCATCCGTTGGTTGTGCTACGCCGATGGATGCAGCTATGAGGCGGTTCGGTTCATTCGTGGCATTTCGGGCCATCACCACAAAGGTTATCATTCCGGGTTCGAGCAACATTTTCCCCTCCGAAGCTGACAGTTTCTTGCACCTCGGTGGCAAGATGCTTGACACGGAGACGAGATTGCATTTCTCAACTCCAGCGTCACGCAATGCCAACTCGAATGATTGCAGGTAGTCCTTGTGCCTGCCAACTCCTTTGGTAAAGAACACTCTTCCCGGCACATCCATGTTCATTCCGTTTTGTGACGATAGCTGTGGTGCCCCGCGGGCCTTTCGGGCATTTGTCAAGCATAGAGTGAGCCAGAATGTTCAGGAGGACAGAATTGGCCCCGGCAGGCCGATTCGGGAGAACTAATTCAGGGGATAATGGTGTCGGGGTTGCAGGGATGCAACATTGTCGCGCAACTGTTGCAGAAGAGAAACGTCGTGCGACTTAGGAGAGCCCGTATCTCTTCATCTTGCGCCACAATGAAGTGCGGTGGAGATTGAGTGACTTCGCGGTCTCCAGCTTGTTCCCGCCATTTCTTAGAAGGGCCTCGACGATAGCCTGGCGTTCCAGATCACCGAGAAGTGTTGGAGCAGGCGGGAGGGACCTCGGGTGTGCGGAGTGTTGGAGGTCGATAGGGAGGTGGCTCAGTTGTATCACCGGGTCACGGCACATGACGAATGCGTGTTCGATGATGTTCTCGAGCTCCCGTATGTTACCGGGGAAACTGTACTCCATGAGCACTTCCATCACCTCATCGGCAACGCTTGTGATATCCCGTGCCATGAGACTATTGAACTTCTCGATGAAGTGGTTGACGAGAAGCGGCAGGTCATCGCGCCGTTCGGCCAATGGCGGTAGTTCCAGTCTCACGACATTGAGGCGAAAAAAAAGATCGTCGCGAAACGTGTGTAGTTGGACGCGTGCGGAAAGATCCTCTTTCGTCGCCGCAATTATGCGTACGTCCGATTTCACGGGAACAGTGGCGCCCAGCGGTTGAAACTCCCGCTCCTGCAATACGCGTAACAGCTTCACCTGTGTCGCCGGACTGAGGCTGTCCACTTCATCGAGGAAGACCGTCCCGCCACGCGCAAGCTCGAAGCGTCCCGGTTTGTCCTTTCGGGCATCCGTGAATGCTCCCTGCACGTAGCCGAACAGCTCAGATTCCAGCAGCGTATCGGGGAGCGCCCCACAGTTGACGGCGACAAACGGACCCGTCTTGCGTTTGCTGAGATTATGAATTGCACGGGCAAAGAGTTCCTTTCCAGAGCCGCTGGGCCCCTGGATCAATACAGAGCTTTCACTCTCGGCAAGGTGGGGGAGGATATCAAACAGCGCAAGGACACGGTGGTTTTTCGAAACAATATCCTCAGACGTATACTTTCGTGTGATCTCCTTCCGGAGCTCTTCAAGCGGCGAAAGGTCGCGGAAGGACTCCACACCGCCGACGATCTTCCCGTTCGGGTCACGCAACACCGCTGTACTGATGCTGACCGGGATCTGTTTGCCGTCGGCGCGCAAAATGTTCACCGGCTTGTTAATAATCTCCTTGCCGGTGTTGAACGTGCATTTCAACGCACAGGTCTTCTCGCAGATGTTTGCACGAAGCACCTCGAAACAGTATTGTCCGACCGCATCCTCGCGCCGGACACCGGTTATCCGCTCCGCGGCACGGTTGAAATAGGTGATGTGCATTGCATCATCGACGGTGAAAACCCCATCTGCGATACCGTCGAGGATGGTCGCTGCATGAATCGGTGAAATGCCGTGTCGTGAAGTGATGCTCATTTGCCACCCTGCCTGATATGTCCCCCTGGGCCCGCTGCGCCGCGGCAGAGCGTGCCGCAGCGGGAGAGCGTGCAAGCCATTGTGATCTGACTGAAGACCGACAGTCAGTGCTGGTGCGGTCCGTGGTCGTGGAGCCGTTCAGGGTTGTTGGCCAGCGTACCTGCCATGTAGTGTGCCAGCGCCTCATCGATCCCGTGCAGATCGGTCAGGACGGGTTGAACGCCGGAGGCGACCAAATGTTGCTGGGCACCCAATCCCATGCCGCGCGCCACGAGCACTGCCACTCCCGCCAGGGGGGCAGTCATTACCGCATGCTTCTGATCATCATGGTGGTCATGGTCCTGACCGCCGTGTGTTCCGGGGCCGAAGGAATGATGCCCCGCCTTACTCACGCGCTTCCGTTCGGTGACCTTTCCGTTCTGCACGGTGATGAGCTCATAGTAAAGCGCTCGACCGAAATGCGAACTGATCGTCGACCCATCGTCTGTGACAAATGCGATTGTGCTGCGTGCTGTGTCCATCGTTCCTCGTTAGGTTTAGCCTGATACGTCGCTGCGGCCATCAGAGTCAGCCCCAACCGTTTGTTCCTGCTCGGCGATCTTCTGAGAAGTGACAAGCGGTTGGGGTGCTGACCTCGGGTCTCGCCGACATTACTTCTTGAGAATCTTCCCCAGGATCTCCTGCTCGCTGAGCTTCTTTGTGCAGAAGAACCAATCGTAGCACTTCATTTCACCTTTGCTTTCCATTCGCTCTTTGGCAACCCCACAAGATCCGGCGGTGGGGACGATCACTTCGTCGCCGGGCCGCCAGTCGGCAGGGGTGGCGACGGAGAACATGTCGGCCGTCTGAAGGGCAATGAGCGCCCTGTAGAGCTCGTCGAAATTCCTTCCCAGACTGAGAGGGTAGTAGATGATGGTTCTGATGATGCCCTTGGGATCGATGACGAAGACTGCGCGGACAGCCTTCGTGGAACTCTCGCCCGGCTGGATCATCCCGTAGCGTTTTGCGACTTCCATGGAGATATCTTCGATGAGCGGGAAGTTCACCTCAACGTTCTTCATGCCCTTGTATTCGATTTTGTCTTTTATGGTACGCAGCCACGCAATGTGGCTATAGAGGCCATCAACAGAAAGGCCGACGAGTTTGCAGTTGGCGCGCTCGAACTTCGATTCCAGCGAAGCGAAGGTCATGAATTCGGAGGTGCAAACGGGGGTGAAGTCTGCAGGATGGCTGAAGAATATCACCCAGCTGCCTGAGTAGTCATCGGGAAAGTTGATTTCTCCCTGCGTGGTCACTGCTTTGAATGCGGGTGCTTTGTCCGCGATTCGGGGCACGGCGTAGGGTTGTGCGTTTATCGTAGTATCCACGGTGTCGTCCTTTAGATGTGTGAGTGAGAGATTACAGACTCGGAGGGCGCCCGCCCGGGGGGCATCCCCTTGTCAAACTACAATGGAAGACCTATATGTCAAACCATAGTGTCCGTCACCATGATGCCGCCTCATTCCGCCTCAGGACAGCGAGGACAGCGAAAGCCCGCCGCCGCCGGGAGAGGAACTTCCCAGGCACGCTGACAGCGACGGCATCGCACGTGCCCTCTGCGGGCGGTAGTGACCGGCCCCCCCTCTATCTGGAGTGCTTT
>DAINBR010000032.1:0-15462 GCA_036732865.1 Bacteroidota bacterium
AGGAGGATCCCCCTGAATTTCTCTTTTCGGATACAAGGTGGCCGTCATTTTGAGAGCCGCCGCCTGCGAATCGACCGGCGCGGAGTGAAGGGACTGCCGGGGCTGATGTGGTGTGCGGCCCTTCTGCTCGCTGCCGTCATAAAGCTGCCTGCACAGTCCCCCCGGTGTCAGTATCTGGTGAATCCGGATCTCGCGATCGGCTATGTCGACAGTTGTGCACGTTTCTGGTTCACGGCCTATGATTCGGTACAGGGCGGCTTCTACATGAACATCGACAGGACGGGAAAGCTGATCAGTTCATGGGGAACAGGGAAGAACACACTCAACCAGTCGAGGGATGCCTATGGATTCCTGCGCGCGTATATGCTCACCGGCAAGCCGGAGTATCTCACGTATGCGCGCCGTGCTCTGGACTTTCTCTACCGCTCGGGATGGGATAATGCAAATGGCGGCTGGTACAATGAAGTGAACAGAAACGGTGTGCCGTCGAATCCGACGGCGAACAAAACCGCCTACTATCAGCACTATGCGATCCTCGGCATCGCGGCCTCGGTCGAAGTTACCGATGACAGCCTGGACAACGTGATGCTGCAGCGCAGCCTCGCACACAACAAAGTGCATTTCTGGGATGCGTCCCGGGAGTGGTTTGGCTATTACGACCACACGCTTGCGGACGGAACGCAGCCATCGGGCAAAAGCTTCAATGCAACGGTCGACGCGGTTACGACCCATCTGCTTCACCTCTATGGCATGACGGGGGCCTCCTCGTACTGGAATCGGCTGCGGGAGGTCGCGAACAACATGGTGCACTGGCTCGCTGCTTCGGCTCAAACGCAGGCAATCGGGTTTGTGGAAGGATATGATACGCAATGGAATCCGCTTCCCGCGGATACCATGACCATCATGGGGCATGTTCTGAAGACGGCATGGTGTCTCGCCCGCCTCTACGAACTCAACCGCGATTCGAGCTATCTTGGGACGGCGGAACGACTCGTGGATATGGTTTTGCAGAAGGGCTACGACCATCAAAACGGCGGACCATACAAAGACTACAGCCGCGTGACGGGGCAAATGTTGATGTGGGGGCAGAAAGATACAGCGAAGGCCTGGTGGCAGATGGAGCAGGCGGTGACCGCAGGGCTTGTGCTCCATCATATAACCGGAAAACCCCAGTACCTGGAGATGGCGGACGAGACGCTCAACTTTTTCATGACGTACTTTGTCGATCGCACGTATGGAGAAGTGTACGAGAACCGGACAAAGTATGGCGCCCAGATCTGGGATCTCAACAAAGGGAGCAGCGGCAAGGCCGCGTATCATTCCACGGAGCTTGGATACTACGTCTACCTGTACGGGAATCTCCTGCTCCAGAAGAGGACGGCAACTCTGCATTATGCGTTTTCCCCGGTCGGCCATGCCCGGGACATCCGGCTGACCCCTCTTGACCTTCCGGACTCTGCGCTCCGGATCACCGAGGTCAGGCTGAATGGATCGCCATTCACTACCGTCGACTACACGCACAGGATTCTCCACATCCCGGCATACCAGGGCGGAGCTTTTGCCGTGACGTTCAGTTCCGGCTCGCAACCTGATGCGGTCGTAGAATCCGGTACACGGGTTCCGGAACGCATGAGGCTGGAACAGAACTATCCCAATCCGTTCAATCCGAACACAACGATAAGGTTTAGTTTGCCTGCCGGCGGGGCGCGGGGGTCAGGTTCCGGGTCGAGGTGGGTGAAGCTCGCAGTATACGATCTGCTGGGGAGGGAAGTCGCGGTGCTGGTGAATGACGCCAGGACCGCCGGGGAGTATAGCGTAACATTCAATGGTTCCGGACTGTCAAGTGGAGCGTACTTCTACCGCTTACAGTCCGAGGGTCGTGTAGAAACAAGGAAATTCCTGCTCGCGCGCTAGGCGGCAGGGGTCTGGCCCCATGCGCATCCCGGGTGCACAGACGTCAGACCCCACCCGCATCTCACGCGAAAAGGGGACTGACCCCGACGAAGGTCAAACATGAAGAAATCGATGCTTCTCCCATATGTTGTGGCAGCCCTGTGTGCCAGCTTGGCTGACTGCATTGCGCAGCCGACTATGACGCCGCAGGGCGTCCGGTTCATCTACCACGGTGAAGTGAAACGGACGGTCTCCGTGGTCGGAGATTTTAACGGCTGGAACAAAGAGGCCGACGTCCTTCAGCGGGGGGAGGATGGAGTATGGTCGGTCAGTTGCGTTCTCCGTCCTGGACTGCATCAGTACAAGTTTCTGGTCGATGGAACGGACTATGTCAATGACACGGGCAATCCTGTGCTGGTCGACAATTACAATTATTCTTCCAGGAATTCGATCTTTGTGCTGACCGCCGACAACCGGATTCTTCTCTCGGCGGAACCGCCGCCGGCCGCGGTCAACCCAGACGACGTCTATGCCCCCGCCGGAGATCGCAAGAAGGTGTTTGTGCACATCCTCTGGCATCAGCATCAACCTCTGTACGCGGATCCGGAAACAGACCAGCTTGCCGGACCCTGGGTACGCACGCACGGCACGAAAGATTACTATGACATGGCGGCGATGCTGGAGCAGTATCCCGATGTTCATTGTACGATCAACCTCACCTCTTCGCTGCTCCACCAGCTTCGCGGCTACTATCTTGAACGGCTTGGACCGTATATCGACGCCAGGAAACGGACAATTGACATCCGCGGTTTCTGGGAGAAATGGAAAGGGAAGACAGATCCCTGGATCGATTTGGCGCTGACGCACGCCGCCTCGTTCACCGGCAGGGAGAAGGACTTCCTCTACAGAAATGCCTGGAACGCCTTCGGCATCAATGATGTGATGCTCGCGCGCTTTCCGCAGTATCAGGCCTTGAAACAGAAGCAAGTATCGTCACCGGATCCGCAAGGCGACATGTTCACCGTGCAGGAGATGCAGGAGATTATCTTCTGGTTCTATCTCGCGTATTTCGATCCGGACTTCCTCCGCGGGCCGGTGAAGCTGCCGGGTGGTGTGGTGTGTGACCTGAGCGACCTCGTTTTGGAGGAAGGAAACGGCGTGTTCCGGTTGCGACGCGTCGTGACGCACGCCGACTGTGTGCGGCTGGTTGTCGAGGCGTATAACGTTATGGCCGCGGTCATCCCCGTGCATCGCGCCTTGCAGTATGCACCGGAAAAACGGACGGGGCAGATCGATATCATCACGACACCGTATTACCATCCGATTCTCCCGTTGATCTATGATTCGGACCTTGCCCGCACCTGCCAACCGCATGATTCTCTCCCCCGGCGATTCGCATATCCGGAGGATGCCCGCGCGCAGGTCGTGAAAGCGGTCAGGATGTATGAGAAGATATTCGGTGTTGCACCGACGGGGATGTGGCCCGGAGAAGGGTCGGTGGCGCAGCCGGTTCTAGAGGTTCTCCGCGACAACGGGATTCTCTGGACCGCGAGCGACGTGCGTGTCCTGCAACGCTCACGGCCGGCAGGTCAGCCAAACACAACGCCATTCCAATTCCCGGCGGGCCCCAAACCAATATCACTGGTGTTCCGCGATACCGAGCTCTCCGACAGGATCGGTTTCAAATACCAGTCGATGGACGGCGAAGCCGCTGCGGAGGACTTCGTGCAGAGTCTTCTCGGCTTCGCGCCGGGAAAGGATCAACCGGACGCTCTCATCACGGTGATTCTCGACGGCGAAAATGCCTGGGAATGGTACCGGCAGGATGTCGACGGGAAGAAGTTCCTCCACGCTTTGTACCGCAAGCTTGGAGCACTGCACAGGCAGGGACGGATCACCACCACAACGATGTCTGAATATATCGCAGGAAATCCCGGTCGCGGAATTCCCGCACACACCGTGGATTCGCAACCGGCCATGGAGTGGCTCTGGCCCGGCTCATGGATCAACGGTAACTTCGACACATGGATCGGAGAAGGGGAGGAGAATGCGGCATGGGAATACCTCCTGCGGGTGCGGCAGGACCTGCAGCGTTCGGGTGTACAGCGGCCGGATCCCCGGCGCGACGCACCACGCGAAGGAACGCGTGCCTGGTATGCATACATGGCCTGGGAAGAGATGTACGCCGCCGAGGGATCGGACTGGTTCTGGTGGTATGGTGCCGATCAGATTGCTCCCGCAGGTGACACTCCGTTCGATCTCGCATATCTTGCCCATCTGAATAACGTGTATCGTTTTGCGCGGCTTGCAGGCGGCAGGATGCCGGAACGGACCTTTGTGGCGATCATTCGCGATGGGGCATCGACCGCACCGGAGACCGGCTCCACCGGCGCGGGAGCGATGGGGAAGAGCAAGGAAGGCAAGAAATAACTCCGGACATTATTCACACTCATTCAGAACAACTCCAACACGCATCTATGGGAACATACACCCCCCCAAAGGCACTAGATCAAGTCGAACGTGCACTGAAGCACAAGGCGCGCCAGACTCGCCTCCGCAAATACACTTACGCTATCCCATCTCTCTGGGGCTCGCTCCGTGGTACGCCCCTGGCGGTCAGGGTGAACCCCTACGCATACTATCTCGGCGTAGTCAAGAAACTGAAGGCGGCAAAAGCGCCGAAGCCTGTCGCACCCAGCGGCGGCGAGTGGACACGCAACGCGGTGATCTATAATCTTTTCGTGCGCACAACTGCTGCGTTCGACCATAACGGTAATGGCATCCTCGACCTTCCGACGAGCCTGGAAGGCTTTCGCGAAACGGGCACATTTGTCAAAGCGATGGCGATGCTTCCGTACATCAAGCGGCTCGGCGCCAACACGGTGCATCTCCTGCCCATTACTTCCATCGGGCACGACGGTAACAAGGGGTCGCTCGGATCCCCCTACGCCATCCGCAATCCGTACGAACTCGATGAAAACCTGGGAGAGCCGACACTTGATCTGGATGTCAAGACCGAGTTCAAGGCTTTCGTGGAGGCGGCACATCGGCTCGGGTTGCGCGTGGTAGTGGAGTTTGTATTCAGGACGGCGGCCAAGGACGGCGATTGGGTGAAGGAGCATCCCGAATGGTTCTACTGGATCAAGGAGTCCGTCCCCGCGCGGGCTCCGAACGAAACGGATGAACACAAATACGGTTCTCCGATATTTTCGCCGGACGAGCTGGTGCAGATTCACCGCGACGTGGATGCAAAGAAGTTCGACACCCTTGTCCCGCCGCATCGTGTCCATCGTGAATTCTTCACGGAACCACCGGATGCCCACGCGGTGAAGAAGGAAAATGGACGCTACATCGGCACGCTGGCAGACGGAACACGGGTGCGGATTCCCGGAGCCTTTGCCGATTGGCCGCCGGACGACAATCAGCCACCATGGAATGATGTCACATATCTCCGGATGTACACACATCCGGACTTCAACTATATCGGATACAATACCATCCGCATGTACGACGCGCGTCTTGCACGGCAAGAACATGTCAACAGGCCGTTGTGGAACAGGATTGTCGGCATTGTCCCGTACTACCAGCGGGAGTTCGGCATCGACGGTGTGATGATCGACATGGGGCATGCGTTGCCCATGGAGTTGAAGGCGGAGATGGTCAACAAGGCGCGCGGGCTGAATGCCGATTTTGCCTTCTGGGACGAGAACTTTTCCGTGACCCAGAAGAGCCGCGACGAAGGGTACAACGCCGTATTCGGCTACACGATCTTCGATCAGCATCATCCTGACCGCATGCGGGCATTTTGCGTGAACCGGACAAAAGAGCAGTTTCCGATTCCGTTCTTTGCGACGCCCGAAAACCACAACACTCCGCGTGCCGCGTCGCGCCCCGGAGGCGTTGCATACGCACGGTGGGCCGCGGTGATCAATGCGTTCCTTCCAGGAATCCCGTTTTTCCATTCCGGGTATGAACTGGCGGAGCGTTTTCCGATCAACACCGGCCTGGACTTCACCAGTGCCCAGATACGAGCCCTCCCATCAGAAAAACTTCCATTGTTCAGCGAAGGAGGCTATAACTGGCTCAGCCAGGAGCAATTCGCGCCGCTTATCGCCAAAGTGCAATCGGTGCGGAAGAAGTACCGCTCGCTTGTCGTGCAATCCACGCCTGCAACCATGCAGATGCTTCACGAGGGCAATACGCACGTGTTGTCATTCGCCCGGGTCGTTCCTGGAGGAAAACTGCGCGTGGCCGTCATCGGCAATATGGATTTCCACGCAACGCAGATGTCCAAGACAACGATTAACGCAACAAAGGCGCACGTTGTCGACCTGCTGGCCGGCAAGCGGTTGCATCTTGTGCATGGCGTACTCAACGTGGCCCTCGAGCCCGGCGAGTGCCTCGTGTTCGAATTCTGAAAAGCCAGAAGGGTACCATGCGAGCATTTCAGGAACGCCTGACCAACGGCTTCTATGCCCTCATCAGTCTGCCTTCCACGGCAATGGGGTTTGCGCTGTCGATCCAGATTTCGGCACTCAGCTGGCTTCTGACCACGAAATACCACCTGGATATTCACCAGGTCGGCTTCGTCTGGGCCGCGGGTCCTCTGGCGGGGATTGTCGGACAGGTCGTGATCGGCCTGATCAGTGATCGAGTTTGGTTTTGGGGTGGTCGTCGCCGTCCGTTCATTCTCATCGGCGGGACACTCGCAGCGCTTATGCTGCTTGCACTTCCCAATATCGACATGATCAACGACACCCTGGGAATAGGGAGCCTGCTAGCAGTAGCGATAGCCGTGGCTCTCACACTGGATCTGGCTATTAACATCAGCTTCAACCCGACCCGTTCCATCATCGCCGACGTTACACCGGAAGGAGAAGCCCGCACAAAAGGGTACACCTGGATGCAGACCATCTCCGGCTTCTTCGGTGTCATGGCCTACGTCATTGGTGCCGCGGCGGGGAACTATGTGCTCATCTCCGTCGGAGTCGTGGTGGTCTTTCTCTGCTCTGTCGTGCCCGTGATGTTCATTACCGAACGGCGCGAGCTGGAGGATACTCCTGCGACGGAAGGGAAGGCGACCGCCGTGGCCTCACGGTGGGGAGAACTGATACGGGTTTACATCGCTCACGGTTTCTCCTGGATCGGCGTCCAGGCGATGTTCGTCTACATCATCGCCTTCATCCAGCAGAAGATGCTGGCCACTTCGGACCCCGGCGCGATTGCGGAGGGATCAGGCCGTATCATCGCAATCTCCTTCGCCGTCCTGAATACAGTGGGATTCCTCCTGCCGGCTCCCGTGCTCGAGCCGCTGGCTATGCGCTTCGGCCGTGTGCACGTGCATCTGACCGCGCTGGCCATCATGGCGGCTGCATATCTTGCCATCGCGTTCGCCGGAACAAGTCCCGTCATGCTCTACCTGCTCATGGCAGTGGCCGGCATCGGCTGGGCATCCATTGTTTCGCTCCCGTTCGCCATCATGACGGAGAAGGTGGAGAGATCGCGCATGGGTTTCTTTATGGGGATCTTCAATCTTTCGGTCGTCCTGCCGCAACTCTTTGTGAGCCTCGTGCTGGGGACGGTGATCCACCGGGCAGAGGATAAATCCATCATTTTCCTGATCAGCGGGGTTTCACTCGCGGTTTCCGCGGTTCTCTGGTTGCTCGTTCATGAGCCGAAACGAAACTCGGCAACAGATTCGGCGGGAGGCAACACCCAGTGAACGCACGAGCGGCACTCCGGGCGGCCGTCGGCTTGATGAGCGCGGTCATTGTCCTCACAGCCGTCATCACGGCAGATGGCTGCAGAACCAGCGGCGACGACCGTATCCGTCTGACCATCTGGCACCAGGACCGTATCGATATCCGGATCATACTTCAGAGACAGCTCGATCGTTTTATGCAGACGCATTCCGGAGTGCGCGTCGAGCAGCTGTTCAAGGAAACGGAAGAATTGCGTTCGGGCTTCATCATCGCCGCGCTCGCCGGACAGGGACCCGAAATCGTGTACGGTCCTTCCGACCAGGTCGGACCTTTCGAGCTCATGCAGATCATCCTCCCCCTGGAAGAGTCTTTCCCCAGGGAGTGGCTTGCCCAGTTTGACCCGAAGGGGCTGACCTGGTACAAAGGGCACCTCTATCAAGTGGCGGACAAGCTCGGGAATCATCTCACGCTCGTCTACAACAGGAAGCTCGTGCCGGTTCCCCCCGCATCCGATGAAGACCTGATCCGCATCGGCAAAGGTCTCACGACTGACCTCAACGGCGACAAGAAGACCGACCGATACGGACTAACGTGGAATTACACGGAGCCGTTCTTCTTCATCCCCTTCATGACGGGTTTCGGCGGGTGGATCATGGATGAAGCGGGAAATCCCACACTGAACAACCGCGGGACCATCGATGGGCTCAAATTCATCACACGTTTGCGGGACCTGGAGAAGATCATTCCGAACGAGGCGGACTACAACGTCGCCGACATCCTCTTCAAAGACGGCAATGCGGGAATGATCATCAACGGCGATTGGTCGTGGGCCGGCTACCAGAACGCGGGATTGGATATCGGGGTTGCACCCTTGCCGCAAATCTCCTCGACGGGTCTCTGGTGCGCACCCATGGTGTCACCTAAAGGGTTCTCCCTCAATGCCAACATTTCCGACGAAAAGAAGGCCCTGGCCCTGGAGTTGATCCGTTTCCTTATGTCGGAAGAATGCCAGATGGAGGCGACACGGGAGCTTTACACGATGCCGACTCACCTTGGCGCACAACAAAGCGACTTCGTGCAGCGAAACGAAATATTGCGTAACTCAAGGATACAGATCACCCGCGGACGCCCCCTGCCCGTGATTCCCGAACTCCGCGCGATCTGGGATGCCATGCGCCCGAGCTATCAGGCAGTGCTCGCTGGTACTATGACCCCCGAGCGGGCAGCTGAGGAAATGCAGCTCCTCGCCCTCCGGCGGATCAAAGAAATGAACGAATAACCCGAACACCCATGCAAAGCCAGACATTCCGTCACAGGGTATTTCTCTTCATCCTCGTTGCACCGGCCTTCGTCGTGCTGTTCGGCGTGGTGATCTATCCCTTCTTCTACAATATCGTACTCTCCCTCTCGAACATGAACCTGCGTCACATCCGCGATTGGAGAATCATCGGATTCGGGCAGTACGTCAAGGTCTTCACAGAGCCATCGCAACCGGATTTCTATGTCGTGTTCGTGAAAACTGTCATCTGGACTGTGGTGAACCTCTTCTTTCACGTTATGCTGGGTGTGTTCCTGGCACTCGTGCTGAACCAGAAAGAGATCAGGGGGAAAGCAATATTCCGCGCGATCCTTGTGCTCCCCTGGGCCGTGCCGCAGCTCATCGTTGCCCTGACGTGGCGCGGCATGTTCAACTATGAGTACGGGTCGATCAACCTGATGTTGACACAATGGTTCAATCTTCCCGGAGTGCAATGGCTTCGCCAGCCCCTGGAGGCCTTCATTGCGGTGATCATCACCAACGTCTGGCTGGGCTTCCCCTTCATGATGGTGATTGCCCTCGGCGCGTTGCAGAGCATCCCGCACGATCTCTACGAAGCGGCGGATATTGACGGAGCCTCGTGGTACCACAAATTGCGGCATATCACCATACCCCTGATACAACCCGTCATGGTACCGGCAATCACGCTGGGGACGATCTGGACGTTCAACAACTTGAATATCGTCTGGCTGGTCAGCAATGCCGGTGAGCCCTCAGACCAGACGCATCTCATGGTCTCGTTTGTGTACAAGGCGGCATTCAATTTCTACCGGTACGGCTACGGAGCTGCACTCTCGATGGTGATTTTCTTCATCCTTCTGATATTCAGCCTCACGTTCATGCGGAAATCCAAGGCGACCCAAAATGTCTACTCCTGATCGAGGCGCATGATGGTGCGCAGCAAGAAGTCGACGGCCCTTCGTGTCACGGCCAGCTACGCGGTGCTGATGGTGTTTTCGCTCATCGCGCTGTACCCCGTCTGGCAGATTTTCAATATCTCGCTCCGACCGTCGAACCGTCTTCTCAGCACGTCGCTCGAATTGATCCCGGCGAACGCATCGTTCGGCAACTATGTCGCGCTCTTCACCGAGCGACCGTTTCTTCTCTGGATGCTGAACAGCACGCTGGTTTCCCTGACGGTGACGCTGACGGGTGTGGTCCTGGCTTCGATGTGCGGCTACGCGTTTTCCCGCTTTGCGTTCATCGGCAAGAAAATCGGCCTGCTGAGCCTGCTGGTCACGCAGATGTTCCCGGCGACAATGCTGCTGTTGCCGATGTACATCATGCTCGTGCAGCTGCATCTGATCAATAGCTATCTCGGCATCGTCATTATGTACTCCGCGACCGCCCTGCCATTCTGTATCTGGCAGATGAAGGGATACTACGATACCATCCCCACAAGTCTGGAAGAAGCCGGCAAAATCGACGGGTGCAACGAGTTCCAGACATTCTACCAGATCATACTCCCGCTTGCGGCGCCTGCACTCGTCATCACAGCGCTCTTCTCGTTCATGGCCGCATGGACGGAGTATGTGGTAGCGGCGCAGATTCTGCAGGACACGGAATTGTGGACGCTGCCGCTTGGCCTCAAATCATTTGAGTCGAACATGGGTTCCGAGTGGGGACTCTACGGGGCGGCCTCCGTCATCGTCACAATTCCCGTGGTCGTGCTCTTCCTCTCGCTGAGCCGTTGGCTGGTTTCAGGACTCACCCTCGGAAGCGTGAAAGAATAAGAACTCTGAAAACACCATGATCAAACCCCGCCTCTCGCCGCTGCAAATCTGGAATATGAGTTTTGGCTTCTTCGGCATACAGTTCGGCTGGGGACTGCAGATGGCGAACATGAGCGCCATCTATGAGTACCTGGGAGCAAACCAGGACCAGATTGCATGGCTCTGGATTGCCGCTCCGCTCACCGGGCTCATTGTTCAACCCATCGTCGGGTACTCGAGCGATCGCACCTGGGGGCGACTGGGGCGTCGGCGCCCCTATTTCCTTGCCGGTGCACTACTCTCCACGCTTGCATTGATAGCCATGCCCAACTCCTCGACGGTCTGGATGGCGGCGGGGCTCCTGTGGGTCCTGGATGCGAGCATCAACATCACCATGGAGCCATTCCGCGCATTTGTCGGCGATATGCTGCCGCAGGACCAAAGAAAATCCGGCTTTGCCATGCAGAGCCTCCTCATTGGCCTCGGCGCGGTGCTCTCATCGGCGCTCCCGTATCTGCTCACAAATTGGTTTGGAGTGACGGGGACTGCCGGCCAGGCCGTGATCCCGAAGACCGTGGAGCTGGCCTTCTACATCGGTTCCGGTGTGCTGCTTGCTGCGGTGCTGTACACAATTTTCACAACGAAGGAATACCCGCCGGACAACCTGGAGGAATTTCGGAAGAAGAATGCTGCATCGGCCGGTATCGCAAAGGCGTTCTCGGAGATCTTCCAGGGCATTACTTCGATGCCGGCTGCCATGAAGCAACTGGCGATTGTACAGTTTTTCACCTGGTTCGCGATGTTCTGCATGTGGATCTATTTTGTTCCTGCTGTCGCCACCATCGTCTTCGGGGGAGTTCCGGGGTCGCCTGAGTATCAGCGCGGGAACGAGTGGGGAGGCCTTTGCTTCTCCGTGTATAACGGCACGGCGTTCGGCTTTTCGTTCGTGCTGCTGGCGCTCGTGAAGAGGTTTTCGCCGCGATCGATACACCGCGTGGCGTTGATTACCGGTGGTGTGGGATTAGTCCTTGCCGTGGTGCTGCGCGAACAGTATCTGCTCCTGTTCTCGATGCTTCTCGTCGGCATTGCCTGGGCAAGCATTCTGTCAATGCCCTATGCGATGCTGTCAAACGCGATCCCTGCAGCGAGGATGGGCTTTTACATGGGCGTCTTCAATTTCTTCATTGTCCTGCCGCAAATCCTGGCGTCTCTCGGACTCGGTGTGATGATGACGAACTTGCTGGGGGAAAATCCCATGAATGCGGTGTTGCTGGGGGGATGTTCGATGATTCTGGCGGGGTTCTGCGTAGGTTTCGTGTCGAAGCGGGTGGATGATTTTGGGGTTGCAACATGAGTGTGGCTATATTTGACCAAAGGGTCAGACCTGGGTCCGACCCCTACCTCAACTTGCCGTAGATCAGCAGGTCTGTCACCTGCCCATCCTTGAACACCGCATTCCGCAACACCCCCTCCCGTGTGTATCCTGCCTTTTCCAGTACGCGCGCTGAAGCCAAATTCCAGCCAAATACGTTTGACGTGAGCCGGAGATAATCATGGCGCTGGAACGCATATCCGGTGATGGCAATCAGTGCACGCGTGGCAATCCCTCTTCCCCAGAAGGGCTCACCCAACCAGTATCCCACCTCAGCCGTGCGGCATAGCACGTCCGGCTGCAGATGGAAGCCGATGACGCCAATGGCTTCTTCAGGACTGGCGATTGCGAACGCTCCTTCCGGTTCGGACGCGAGCATTTCCTTGATAAATTTTACCGCATGTTCGCGGTCGTAGGGGGTGGGAAAAACGTCTCTGAGATTCCGCCAGACGTTCCGGTTGTTTGCATAGCGCGCAATCGCATCGGCATCTGTCGCGCACAGGCTCCGCAGTGCGAAGCCCTCACCGATGGAAATGAGAGTTGAACGCTCCGTCACGGTGCACTCAGCAGGTCATAGACATTCGAATCAGATTTCCGCAGGCGCCCGCCGCCGTTCCATTCACCCCGCTGAAAATCCACCGCCCTGAATTCACCAACTCCCGCACCTCCGTGGTCGTCCTGCGCTCCGGCAAGCACCGTGAACTTCCAATGAACGTTTGGAATACCAAGGAACCGGGTCGGGACTGCGAACTGGATCTTCCCGGTACCTGCGTTTCCGAAGGGTGAACTCAGGGCCTCTTCCGTGGGAGTATACGACGCGAGGACTATTCCGGATTGATCCTCCAGCCTGAACCCGCCGCCCACGAGGATGATTCGCTCATACGCACGGTCCGGCTCCAGACGGAATTGTGCACTCGCCGGAATTTCCCTTTGCCCAGCATTCGTGACTCCGTTGGTGTCGATGGCGATGGCGGCGAACGTCAACTGGGACCCGTACTCGGGATGCCATCCCGGGTCCGAGAGTGATCTGAATCCCAGCGTGAAATAGGCCAGGCTGTCGTCGGAAGACAGAGTGAAGTCCGCGATGTCGAAAGAGCCCGGCACGAAATTGGCGTTGCCGGGATAGGTATAGCTCAGGCGGCGTCCGTTTACCCCCGCTCCGGTGTCATCATGAAGCGCGTCTTCGGCGCGAACAATTACTTCTGCCCGCGCATTTGTCCGGATGACAGTCGCGTGGGACAGCAGGGCATAATTCGGTCCGCGCAACACTGCCAATCCATCAGTCGACCGCGGTACGGCGAACGAGAAGGGCGCCAGTTCTTCTTTTGCCGGACAACTCCGGCGGACAATGCCGGTATGCGCAAACGAAGGGTCACCCGAAGAGACGGAGAACAGAGTATCGCGCAGCTGCAATGAGACCTGGGCCGTTGCAGATAGCGCGAAGGTTGTGGAAAACTCCTCTCCGCGGTCGTTTGGAAGGATGACCTCCACCGCATACGGCCGGTCGAGGTGCGGGAAACTCATCGTCACACTAAGCGTATCTCTGATTTTCCCTGCGGTGATGCCAAGTATGCGGCCATCGATGCGGAATGCAGTCTGAACTGTTCCCAGAGCCCTGGGAATGTGCGGATGCAGGAATATGCGGCGGGTCAATCGTTCAATGCGGATTCCGAGGTAGTCATCGTAGATGTTGCGAACAAATTCTGCCAGATTCCATGCCTGGGAGACCGTGCCCGACAGGCGCGGCTCCGCTTCGCCCGGACGGGGCAATGCGTCGAGCAGCTCCGACTGTGTCCCGACCGCGCCCCTGTCGAGAATCTGGTGCACGGCATTTTCGGTGAGCACGAAGGCCGAATCTGCCATCTGGTAGCGGCACAGTTCGGAAACCAATTGTCCCTGGAGCCAGGTCCAGACAGTACCGTTGTGGTAGGCGGCATCTTTTGGGTAGTAAGGGGCGTATTCATGGAACGGATGGAAACCGCTGTCGGTCTGCGCCAGCGATGAGACGCCGTAGTGATACGTGAGTCGCGATGCCACCGAGCGAACCATCGAGGCGCGCGTCCGGGTGCACAGAAGGGGGGCGGCAAAGAGTTGGTTGGGACGCATACGGGCGTCGGCCGCACCATCCGGGAGCAAACGGTCGACGACAGTCCCTCCTGGCACGTCAAAGTACTTCGTGAAATTCAGCTTCAACCTACTCAGTGCGGCGTTCCACCGGTGCGCTGAGACGAAGTCACCGAGCCGTGACGCGCACCATACGCCGGCGTCGAGTTGCCTGGCCCAGAGGGCCTGAATATCGTTTGCGCGGTTGCCCCGGGGGCTCCAGGGGCCCAAAGGTCCCACAGCGTCCATCCACGTTTCGGCATCCCCGTGTGTGAGAAAGCTCAATGAATCGGTGTGGTACTTCAGTGTGCCTTCGATGGACCGCAGAATCACGGGATACATGCGGAGCAGGAATCTTTCGTCTCCCGAACGCGCGACATACTCGCGTGCCATGTCGACAAATCGCGGAGTGCCGTCGGCGGTATTGTATGCTGTATCGGTAACTGTCACGATGTTCGGTATGCGGCCGTAGTCGGGGGAGAGGGAATCGTATTGCTGAAACGACCCGAACGACTCCAGGATTTGTCGGGCTAGAGGGAATTGCCCGGTCGCGAGTGCGGCCCCCGGCAGGGAAATGAACGTATCACGCCCCCAGTAATTGTTGAACCAGGGAAGACCGGCGAATATGCCTTTCCCCGTCTGGTTCATAACCAACGCATCCAGGGACAAAACCGCCCACTGGAGTGCCAGGTCGAAGCGTGGATTGGAAGTTCTGACCTCTGTGTCGGCCAGAAGCTGCTCCATCCGTCCCCTGCGCTGTGCGGCGTACGACGCGAACCGGTCGGGGTACGAGCGGACCATTGCTTCGGCCTGATCGGGGGTGTTGGCAACAGCAAATGAAAAAACATGTGTACGTGCCAGCAAACCCGACAACCGCACGGGTGAGAACTGGCGTCCGGAGGCAACGACAACGGTCTCGGGCAAAGCCCGGCGTGCACCGATCGCCAGCCAGACCGGGTAGTCGGCAGAGGCCGTGCGTGCGAGATGGGTCGACCTGGCGAGAAGTGCGACGCCACTCTTGAGTCGAACGTTATAGTCCGCCGTCCGCCGGCCGTCGGTGAAATATGGCACGAAACCCGCCGCGATCGGGCGGGGGGAACGCAAGTGGACTCCCACCATCGCGAGGCTGTCCACCGGCCAGAACTCCTCGACGAGACCTCCGGGGTACGTACGTTCGAGATGATCCGGGTACACTACCACGTTCAGTGCCGCCGACCGGTCGAGGGTCGCCCCGTTCACTACGATGTCATAGTCATCCAGAAACTCATGTCCACGCACAGTGAAGCCCTGCCAGCTCACCCGGTTGCGGGTGTGCGTTTAAACATAATGTGAAGCATCCTGCTTCTTGGGGTAGATGAAAGG
>DAINBR010000033.1:0-6911 GCA_036732865.1 Bacteroidota bacterium
GCGGTGTAGTTGACAAAGAAATAGCCGTTGGAAGCGTAGTCAGGATGGAATGCCAGGCCGAGGAGACCCTCCTCCCCTCCGATGGAGCTGATCTTCTTGGACATATCAAGAAAGGTGACAGCGGTGGTTGCATTCGAGTCGTTCGGGAAGACCTTGATGAAGCCGTCTTGCTGAACCACAAACACCCTATTTGTGCTGTCTCCGGAATGGGTCAGAAACAACGGCCGGGCGAAGGATAGCTTGGGGAACGCGTCTTCCAATTGATACGGCTGGGCCAGGAGTCCAGCGGGAAGTGCGCCGAGAAGTAGGAAGTGGAGGGCGATAACCCGGGGGGTTCTCCATGGTCGCATGATCTCTCCTCAATCGTTGGGACATGTATCTTTAGCGTTGGGACATGTATCTTTAACGTTGGGACATGTATCTTCAACGCGGCCTGGAGCGGCTTGGTTCCCGGAACAGTTATGCCTGCCACTCTGTTATGAGGGTATCATATAATATCAACACGGAGGCATTGTATGCGAGTTCGCTGGGTTGTTCTTCCGTTTGCGGTGGCAGTCATATCGTTGGTCTTCATCAAACACCTTTCCACGCAACCGTCGTTCAACGGAACGGCGCCGGGGTGTGAGGGGAGCGGGTGTCACTCAATCTCCGCCAATGCAGTCACAGCGACAGCAAACAACTTCACGGTTTCCATCACCGTCTCCGGAACAACGTCCACGGTCGCCGGTGAACTTGTGGACAACACAGGAACCGTGGTTGCTGTGAATAACGCTACGTCGTCCAACCCCTTCACGCTCATAGCCCCCGGACCAGGATCTTACCGTGTCAATGCCGGGTTCAAATCGCCGCAACGTACGTGGGACTCCACGACCGTGGTGATCACCTCCCCGACGAGCGTTTCCGCCGACGTGCCTTTTGGGTTTGCACTCGAACAGAACTACCCTAACCCGTTCAATCCATCCACGACAATTCCTTTTTCACTTGCCAAGGCAACGGATGTCACCCTGACAGCATTCGATCTGGCGGGTCACGAAGTTGCCACTCTGGTGAACGGAAGGATGGAAGAAGGGAGACACACAGTGCGGTTTGACGGGACGGGTCTTTCCAGCGGCGTTTACTTTGCACGCCTCCGCGCGGGTGAGCAGACTTCATTTATGAAGATGGTTCTCGCAAAGTGAAGTTCAGTTCCCGGCCCTGGGCTCCGCTACCAGCACCGTAAGCAGCCTGTCCATCTGCGAGAAATCAGGGATGATCATATCGGCACCGGCCTCAATCAGCCTCTTGCGTTTTGAGGTGCTCAGGCCGTACCGCCGCACTTCGTCGCCGGCAATACCGACGGCATATCCACCCTGCTTGTGCGTCTCACGGATTTCCACCGGGCCATCGCCGAAGGTGAGGATCCGCTCAGGTGCGGCATCGCCGATGTCCTCCAGAATCCTCTCCAGCACCATTCGCTTTGCCTCTTTGGTGACGTCACCCACCGCTCCGTACACACGGGGGCCGAATAACCCCCTGTAGCCAAGACTGGCAGCCTCGCGCTCAACATCCTCCTGGTCGGTCCCGCTTGCAAGGTAGAGCATGACTCCCCGGGCGTGCAGTGCCTCGAGGAACCTGACGGCATTTTTCATCGTGACGTCGGCGACTTCCAGCTGACCAAGGCGCAGTTTCTCCATTCTCTCCCCTACCATGCACAGCAGCTCCTGGTTGTACATCTTCTTGTACCCGTGTTCATCCAGGATGTTGCCTTCTTCGACACATTTGAAACGGCGCACGAGATTGACGAGCATTTTCATCTGCACGAGCGTCTGCATGCCGGTGGTGTTGTCAATGGTGGTGCGAACGCTGGCGACGACGTGATCGTAGAGGGCTTCATCGACATCCCGCTCCTTCGGGCCGAGTATGGCCTTCACCATCATCGGCTCCATAATCCCTTCCCATCCCTGTCGGAGGGTCGAGATCGTGCCGTCGTGGTCGAAGATGGCATGGGTGAAAGTCCTGTTCCGCGGGAGTGTGCTGACGATTTCGATTTCGGTCCCCGGATGATAGACCGCCTTGCGGGGTTGGCGGGCAACATCGGGACGGTAGCGGCGGTCCGGATCAGATCCGATGCTCATAATTTCTTCCGGCGACGCAGTTCCTGTCTGCATCAGTTTCTGGACGGTCACACCGGCGACAAGGTTGCCGAATTCCGCAGCTGCAACGTTTTCCGTGCCGACAGCCAGTGCGGCGGCGATACCGGCCAGGGTGCTGTCGCCTGCACCCACCGGATCTACGGGGGAGAGGATCAGGAGTCCCGGGATCTCCGCAAATCCCCGCTGATCGAACACCGCGGCACCTCGCTCCCCACCGGTCATAAACACGCCGTTGCCCCAGCGTTGGGAGAGCTCGCGCGCAAGACTTTCGATCTCCCCGGAGTCGATGGACTCCCAGTTGATTCCGCTTCTCCCGCACAGTCGCGCAGCCTCGCGCAGATTCAATTTGCGGAGGGCGTTTCCGTAGTCATTCGCGTGGTGTCGCGAATCAACCAGAAACAACGTGTCCGGCTGTTCCCGAATGAACTTCCCGAGATTCTCCCTGAACCAATCGACATGAATACCGCGCATCACCTGCTGATTGATGATGACCACGTCAAGGTCCGGAAGTTGTTCCGAGAGGCTCTCCAGAAGTTGTGCACCGGTTCTGGGGTGAAGCTCGTTGAAGTTGCCGAAGTCCAGACGCGGCTGTTCCTGTTCTCTTTCGTACGGTTTCAGATACACGTGAGTGTCCCATTGTTCGCGCTGCACATGGAGACCGTCGACGGTAATTCCGCCCGAGACGAGGATATCCTGCATCTCCTTGCCGAACGGATCCTGGCCGACAACGCCGAACACCGACACCTGTCCTACCCCCATCGCACGGAGGTTGTTTGCCACGTTTCCCGCTCCACCCAGCGAGTAGCGTTGGGAGCGCACCGGGTGGGTTGCGAGACCGGTTTCAACAGAAAGCTCCGAAGCTGACGGGTCGAGCAGGAGATACACGTCAAGACAGAAATCACCGAGTATGCCGATTCTCGCCCGGCGAATGTTCGTGAGGAGTTCTTGAAGTTCCAGCCGGTTCATATGTCTGTGCCCGTACGGGTGGACTGCCTGATGGAGAGTTGCGGTGTGTGGGTGCTATCCGGGATAGACGATGGTGAATCGCGTCCCGGCCGACCCATCCAGCTTGATCGTCCCGGAGATCTGTTCCGTCAGAGTTCTGATGATACTCATACCCATTGACGTCATGGTCCGATAATCGCTTCCACGCGGGAACCCGGCACCGTCGTCGTACACGTCGAGTTGGAGAGTACTTGCATTCAGCCGCTTGAATGACACAATGACGTTCCCCCCTTCCCGCTTGGTAAACGCATGCTTGAGTGCATTCGAAACGAGCTCATGCACAATCAGACCGCAGGGAACGGCCAGGTCGATTCCCAGCATGATCTTTTCCGCTTCGATCCGCAGGTTCACACCTTCCCTGTGCAGGGATCTGCTCAGCTCCCGGGCAACCGAATTCAGATACTCATGGAAATCGATCTGTGACAGATCCTCCGATCGATAGAGTTTCTCATGCACGAGTGCCATGGAGCGCACACGCCGTATGCTGTCCGCATAGGCCTCCCGCGCTTGTCCGTCCGTCACAAGCTGCGACTGCATTTCCAGAAGACTTGAAATCACCTGAAGGTTGTTTTTTACCCGGTGGTGTATCTCTTTCAGCAACAGCTCTTTTTCTTTCAAGGAATCGTTCAATCGCTTTTCGGCGCGCTTCCGTTCGGTGATGTCTGACATGAACGCCACCAGTGCCTCACCGTCGCTGAGTCCAACCTCGGCAGTGTTCATCCGGACATCGATGTGGGCATCATCTGATCTCGCAAACACCAGTTCTGCCTCGCGGGGAGCGGGTGACGCCCCGGTGCGGCCGCTGAATCGCAGGTTGCCCTCTATCAGGCTTTCCGGGGCCAGAAAATCCGCCATACGCCGGTCCTGGAGTTCGATACCGTCCGGCACCGAGAGCATCGCGCGGACCGCAGGATTGGCATAGAGGATTATTCCGTTTCGCAACATCGTGATTGCTACAGGAGCCGCTTCGATAAGGGTCTTGAATCGATTCTCGCTCTGCAGGAGTTCGGCCGCCCTCTTTTCAACCAGCACCTTCAACAGGCGCGGCTGGCGTGCCATGTACCACACAAATGCACCACCCAGCAGGGAGAGAAAAACACTGAGCAGCAATGTCGGGATGGTCTTTGCTTGTGCCTCCCACCCATCCCTGGGCGAGACCTCAATGGTCCACTCACCATTGGGCACCTCGACTTTTGCCGCCACGGGATCCTCCAGCATGACCTCCCCGTTATAGAACATCTGCTTCGTTCCGGTCTGAGGATCCTTGCGGGACAAACGGTAGCCGTAGCCGTTCGCGGCCAGCTCCTGAAGATTTGCATATTCTACGAGCGTGGGTACACGGATGATGACGAGTGTGAAACCCCAGAAATATTCTTTCCCGTTGCGCGTGAGGAATATCGGTCCCCTCCCGACGACTCCCACTCCCCCCTGAACAAGATTCAACGGACCGGCAAATATCAGCGTCCGGTTTTGAAGGGCAAGAAAGGCCTCGTGCTTCTGAATTGAATCAGTCAGGATGTTGAACCCGAGTGCCTCCTTGTTCGCCTCGTAAGGGAAAACATGTCGCACCACTCCTCCGGGTGCGAGTTCGACTGCATCGATGGAGCTGTAAGCCCGGGCAATACGGGGAGCAACGGAGTCGAACTTCGCAGGGAGGATGCCATGTTCGACGCAAAGGGCCACGGTCTGGGTGGCGGACAGTCCGTGGATGAGCGCGGTGCCGAGCTTGTCGCTCGCATCATTCGCCGCATTCGTCGCTTGCTGTATTTCATCATGCATTTGCACCCTGTACACCCAGTAGGAGACCAGGCCGGTGCAGATCAGCAATATGAATGTTGCCACTATGCCGGCCAGGGAGGGAGTTGTGAAGAGCCTGGCCACACGCGCGAAAAGATTCGATGATGGGGGCATGAGTCCACCTCGAGTTGACCTCAGTGACATGTCCGGCATCGGGGGCTTCCCCGCCCGCATGGCAGACACGGAACCGCCCTCTCGAACAGGAGAAAAGTAATGATGATGGCATCCAAAAGCAAAGGATTGAGGGGGGAGGAGGGAAAAGAGTCGGTGAATAGAGTCGGGCTGCTTTCTGATGTACTTTCTGGTTTCCCCTCAGACTCTATCCCTGATTTCAAATGCGGGCTTCAGTCCCTGACCGTTCTCATGGTCCGAGGTAGGGAGTCAGTGATTTGATCGTGTTTCTTTTCCGACTTCAATTCCTGGGGACTACGTCTGGGTTTCCCCCTGAATTCAATTCCAGATTCTCTTCTCATGGCTCAAGACTGTATCCTGCCCGCTTGACGGCGCGCCGAGTGGCCTCCAGGACCTCTGGGCGGATATTGTAGGGCATCACCGGCACTTCAGGTGTGTTGCGCAATTTCTCCAGCAGTTCTTCACCTTCAACCCCTGCCAATCCTTCAAGGATGCTGTACACTCCCCCTTCTTGCTCTTCGAGAGTATTATGCCCGGAAAGTATCGAGCGGAGTGTGGCAACGATCCCGAGTGTGGGAGGCGGTACGAGCAAGGCGGCAATGGCGCCGTGGTCGAGACGAAGGCGTTCTGTAACGGCGGCCGGCTGTCCCCCCTGCAATCGCGCGATGGCAGGAAGAAGGATCCGCTCTTCCATGCCAATGTGTCGAAGGATCCCTCTGCGGAATTCACCGAACGCCTCCGCATCAATGACGCCGGAAACAGCTGTGGCCTGCGTCAACCAGGCGTCAATCCGGTCGTGGTCTGCAGCGAGATACCCAAGAATCCCCTTGCCCAATGCGTCTCCTAATGATGTTGGTGCCCCGCGGCGTGTGCGCTCTCATCCGGCACTGCGATTGCCTGGTGCAACCGCTCGATGTGATGGATATAGTTGACGTATGCCTCCACGAAACGGCGGCCGCCATCAACATCCGGCAGCTTGTAGCCTCTGGTACTCTGAACGCGCCCGAATGCCTCCTTGATTCCGGTTTGCATTTCGACACTCAACTCCTTCAACAGTTCATTCACACTGTTTGCTTCAAGAGCCTTCTCCGCCGCAGCAATTCCCGGTTCAGGCTGTACTTCAGTGCCCTTCAGTCCGGTGTACGGTTCACCCTCTCCCGCACGGTGAACGCGAACGAGCGTCTCAAAAAAGTAGTTGTCGGCGAGGGCCTTCGCGTCGCTCCCAAAAGTTCGGACCTGTTGGGTCTTGGCGAACGCGGTACGGATCTCCTTCTCGTCCGCCGGTTGGACCCACACCAGGGCATACCGGACGTCTCCTTCATCGAGGGCCTGCCGAGCCGCCTTTACGACCGGTCCATTCATCGTGTCGCAGTGAGCCCACGAGTCGCCGGGCGTGAGGGCGAAAACCGCAGCAATTGCCACAATGGACTGCAAAATACGCGAATGTTTCACGACATACCTCCGAGGATTTTTGACCGAATAGGCTATGTGCGAGCGGACCACAATATCAGACTATTTAGTCTGATTATACAACACAATGCACAACCCGTTGGTTCCCCCCGGCTACCGCTGTGCTGGGCGACCCTTCATTTCATGAAATCTGCATCTTCGAACGATGATATTCATCGAGCTCCGTTCCTGCGATTTTTCCGGCAAGCACAACACTGTCAGCACCTGCGTAGGGGAAATAGAGGTTCCCTTCTATGTCATCGAATCCGACAATGGCGAGGTATTCACAATTCAATCTATGTTGCGATATCGAATCGCTTCGACATCACAGAAATCTACGGGTAATGTCAAGAGTTTTTCGGAGCTAGTCCTGAAGCTCTTGGAGCGAATCCTTGT
>DAINBR010000033.1:6921-14938 GCA_036732865.1 Bacteroidota bacterium
ATCGCAACTCCCGGCGGGTTTCACTGTATACCTAAGAGGGGGGGGTGGAGTGTTCACCCTCGCAACAGGGGAAAAGAAGGAGAACCTCAATGACTGATCCGAGAGCGCAGGACCCTAAAATCTGGGGTACACTCCGGGCGGATATGCGGGGTGGACATTTTTTCCGGGACGTACGCGACGAGGGACGGGAAATCCGGAACTTCTACCTCAGCGAGGAGAAACGCGACGCTCTCGGCAAAATGTCGGCGGTCAAGCGATGGTTCCTCGTGGCATGGTGGGTCCTCAAGAGCATGTTCTTCAAACTCACCCCTGTCAGACGGTTGCTCCTGGCGGCAGGCCTGATACTGATCATCAGTGCGAGTGTAACAGTCTCCGACAACAATAACGGGGGGAGCGCACAGAATTTTGGACTGAGTGTCTTCTTAGGGGTTGTTGCCCTCCTTCTTGTACTTCTTCTGGAACTCAAAGACAAATTACTCGCACATGGCGAGCTTCAGGATGGACGAGCCATCCAACGCGCGATGCAACCGCCATCCTCTCCCATCGTTCCCGGCTGGGACATCTGGTTGTATACTTATCCGGCAAACGAAGTATGCGGAGACATTCTCGACTTCTTTCCGTTCAACGGCAAACACTACGGGATCGTCACAGGTGATGTCGCAGGAAAAGGATTGGGTGCCGCGCTTCTCATGGTGAAGATCCAGGCGCTGGTCAGGGCCTTCGCCCCGGAGGTCCCGGCCCTCACATCGCTCGCGGCAAAGATCAACGAGATTCTCCTCCGTGACAAGATACCGGCGAGATTTGCCTCATTGCTACTCCTGCAATTCGAGCCTAACTCGGGCACCGTCCGCTATCTGAACGCTGGTCACATGCCCCCCCTGCTTATCACGGAAAACGGGCTCGCGGAAATGGGCAAGGGCAATTGTGCAATCGGTCTCGCTCCGGACACATCCTTTGCGCAGAAGGAGCTTGAGATGGCTCCAGGGCAGACCCTTGTCCTCTATTCAGACGGCATCACGGAGGCCGAGAACAATACTCGCGAATCGTTCGGACTAGAACGCCTTGAGGCCGAATGCAGATCCGCATCCGGTCTCCGGGCACAGGCATTCGGCGAAAAACTCGTGGCCGCTGTGGATGCATTCATCGGCGAGGAACGGCACAAGGACGATATCTCGCTCGTGGTCCTTCAGCGCTGTGGAACATAACCGCCCCGATCTTCCCCGGCTCGGACCTTTCTCTGCACATCCCTGACTTCGAAGGCTGGCTCCATTCCCAGACCTGCAGGTTTGGACTTCTCCCCAGGCATCGTTCTCAGCTCCTTTGTTTGCTTTTCCAGACGCTGAGGCGTATATTCATCCAACCCGACGACACGGGACAACGCCTTTCTAACCCTGACTCATCTCTCCGGCAACCCTCCTATGGCAAATACAACCCGGGCAGCGACTGCAACCGTAGATGAATTCGAACGCGAAACCGTTCCGCAGAACAGGCTTAAGGGCCTGCGCAGCTTTGTCGGCATGTACGCCGGCGAGCATGTTGCCGGCACGGAGTTCATGATAGGCCCGCTCTTTCTTGCGGCTGGCGTCAGCGCCTTCGACTTGCTCGTGGGGCTACTTGTGGGAAACATGCTGGCCGTCCTGAGCTGGGCGTTCATCTGTGCTCCGATCGCCACAGGCGTGCGCCTCACACTCTACTATAAGCTCGAGAAGATCTGTGGCCCCAGGCTCGTGATACTCTATAATCTGGCCAATGGTTTTCTATTCTGCTTTCTCGCAGGTGCAATGGTATCTGTCTCTGCCACGGCGGTCGGGCTTCCTCTGAACATGCCCATGCCCTCTCTCACCGATTGGCTGCCGACCAGTCTGGTTTGGGTTCTGGTGGTCATTGCCATCGGGGCTGTCTTCTCCTATGTCGCAGCCAGAGGCTACGACGCCATGGTGCGAGTGGCAAACACCTCCGCTCCCTGGATGGTCCTGGTTTTCGCCGCCTGCGGCATTGTCGCGCTTCAGCAGCTCGGGGTGACTTCCCTTTCCGACTTCTGGAGTGTGGCGAAAGAGAGAATCTGGACTGGAGGCGATCCTATGCCAGGTCAGACCAAATTCACTCTCTGGCATGTGATCTTCTTCTCCTGGTTCTGCAATGCGGCTATGCATATGGGGATGGCCGATCTCTCGATCTTTCGCTACGCGAAAAAATGGCAGTACGGGTTTGCGTCAGCTGCGGGGATGTTCATCGGGCATTACCTGGCCTGGATTGCGGCTTCACTGCTCTTCGCGGCCCAGTTGGCTCGCAATCCTGCAGACACCTCCGTTGCCCCCGGCCCCCTTGCCTATAACGCCGTTGGCATCGCCGGGCTTGTCTGCGTCATCCTCGCGGGCTGGACTACCGCCAATCCGACCATCTATCGCGCCGGCCTCGCATTCCAGGCAATCGTCCCCTCGGCTTCACGCATCAGGGTCACCTGGATTGCCGGAGCTATAGCGACTTTCGGGGCGATCTTCCCGGCGCTGGCAATGAAGCTGCTCGATTTTGTCGGGTTCTATGGGACGATCCTCATGCCAATGGGGGCAGTCGTCGTCGTGGATTACTACCTCCTTAAGCGATTCGGACTGACCTCTGACTTCGCGGAACACTCCAGCATGTCGTTTAACATGGCCGCCGGAGGAGCGTGGATCATCGCGCTCGCCACGTGCGCGCTGCTCAATACGCTGGCGGGAGTGCAGATCTACTTCCTCGCGCTCCCCGGCTGGCTGACAGCCGGACTGCTGTATCTCGTCCTCAGCGCATATGTTCAAAGAAACCGGACGCCACTCAAAACGGGGGTTGTCAGATGAAGAAGCTCTTCTTGTCGCTCAGCGTCGCAGGTCTCATCCTCACCTTCCTCGCCCCCCTTCTCGCATTCGGCGGGGTAATCGACCCCGACGTGGTCAAGGATATAATGACGGCAGGGATGATACTCTGGTTCGCTGGAACTGTGCCTGCGGTCCGCACCGGCGGGACCGCGGGAGCTAAGTAAAACACGGGTGCTTGATCGAGGAGTGGGTCAGACTTCTCTGTCAATCATCGAAGTCGATTTTTTTTTCTCAGGATACCTGCCAATCGCCAGCAGGATCCCGTGCAGCAGAGCTTCCGGCCGCGGGGGGCAGCCGGGAATGTAGACGTCGACCGGAACTGTCGTGTCCACACCGCCGCACGACGCATAACTCTTCCCGAAAATACCGCCGCCAATGGCACATGCACCCACGGCCACAACAAGCTTGGGGTCCGGGGTCGCTTCATACGTCTGCCGCAGGGCGATCTCCATATTGCGTGTGACCGGTCCTGTCACCAACAGCATGTCGGCGTGCCGCGGCGATGCGACGAAGTGGATGCCGAAGCGCTCGATGTCGTGAACCGGATTGTTCAAAGCAGAAATTTCGACCTCACACCCGTTACACGAGCCGGCATCAACCTCCCGGATATGCAGAGAACGCCCGAGGCGCTGGCGAACTTTCTCTCTCAGTTGCATTCCGACGTCTTCCAGCGTTTCCCCCGCTGAGGTCTCCTGTGCTTCCACTCCGACTAAGATGAAGATTCCCTCGCGGTTCACGGTGAAACGCGCCCGGGTCGTCAACGCAGACTTGCGTGCCGTCGCAAGCTCGAATTCCTGCGTCAGGTGGATTGCCTCCGGGCACGCCGCTTCACATTCGCCGCAAAAGATGCAGTGGCCGTAATTGATCGACAGGTGCTTTGCACCTGGTCCACCCGGTACGGAGGCATTCTCAGTTTCCACAGTGATGGCCTGCGTCGGGCACGCAGCAGCACAGGTGTCACATGCGGTGCAACGGGCGAAGTCGATCACCGGCTTCCCGCGCAACCCCTCAGGAGGCTCAGGGATGGAGGCCGGATATGGACTGGTCGCAACACCGATCGTCAGCGCCCGTTTGAGGATCTTCAGCATAACCCTTCCATCACAGATTCTTCAGCGGTCATTGCCGGAGTATGAAAGATTGAAACTCTTGTTGATGACGGGAAAGTCCGGAACGATGTTGTTCTGTACCGCGACGGTCAGCGCGCGCCAGTTGCGGAATGATGGGTCTGTGACCTTCCAACGGAAAATGTTGCCGGATTTGTCCGTCATAACCCAATGCACAATATCACCTCTCCACCCTTCGACATACCCGAGTGCCTGCCGCAGCGGAGGAATTTCCACTCGCTGCGCCAGAATCGCCTCGCCGAGGTGTTGGTGGTGCATCTGTTCCAGCATCATGAACGATTGCCGCACTTCGTCGATGCGGACTTGCATACGCGCGAGCACATCTCCCTCGTCGTGACTTGCCACTGTGAACTGGAGATATGGATATGCGCAGTGTGGGTGGTCCCGGCGGAAATCCCGGTCGATGCCGGAGGCCCTCCCTACGATGCCGGTAGCACCGAGCCGTTCTGCGTCGGTGCGCCTCAGCACTCCCGTTCCTTCAAGCCGGTCGACCACGGATGAGCTGGACATGACGAGTTCGACCAAATCGCCGAACGAGCGTTCCACCTGTCCCAGGGTCTCGCGTAACATCTGACGCCTGGAGGCCGTCTCTTCCGGATCCCGGCGAACGCCGCCGAAGACTGCAAGACTTCTGAGCAGCCTGCTCCCGGTGAGTAGCTCGTTCAGGTGGAGGAGTCTCTCCTTCAGCTCCGCGGCCGCGGCGGCGCCGACAGCATAACCCACGTCGAGGAGTATTGCACCGACATCGCCGACATGATTGTACAGCCGCTCGAGCTCCAGCAGTATGGTCCGGATCATTACCGCCCGTTGGGGGATTTCAGCCCCGCTGAGCCGCTCGAGAGCATGACAGAATGCGAGGGCATGGGCAAAGGACGAATCGCCGGATACCCGCTCGGCGAGGAACACCGCGCGCTGCGGATCCATCCCTTCGGCCATCTTCTCGGTCCCTTTGTGCGTATAGAAAAGCTGCACATCAAGGTTGATGATCGGCTCGCCGGCAACACTGAACCGAAAATGCCCGGGCTCAATAATCCCCGCATGCACAGGACCCACCGGTATTTCAAAGACCCCTTCACCCTCCACGTGCTTGAAATCAAATCTCCCCCTGACGCGGGGCACGGGCCTCTTCAGGTCAACATCCTTCAGCATGGGATGCACGTCTTCGGGCCAGTCCGGGTGTGACGCCAGCGGGGAGATATTGGGAAATGCGATAATCCCGAACCCGTCTTTGACCTCCCGCTCAAACCAATTGGCACTTTCGAGGGTCGGACTGATCGAAGGGACTTCCATGTGGCGGGGATCCACGGGTACCTGGAGGATCACGAAAAGATCCTTCGCCGGCACGGAGAATACGTAGTAGAGAGACAACCGCCCGTTGAGAGTCCGCTCATCATTCGCCACGAGAGTCGTGAAATGCGCACCCAGAGATTCCGTAAGCAGCGCGCATGTATCCGGCAGCACGCTCAACGCCTCCTGCCGCAGCGTGAGATACACTTCGTTTGTCGCGGTCCCCTCACGGATCGTCACGCGATCGCCGAGAGATTCCGTGAGCAACGCAATATAGTCATGCGTCCGGTTCATGTCCCTCAACCCATCAGAACAGCCGCCGCATTCTGGATGCATTGCTGCAACGGGGGCGGAATGTACACCCCGAGCAGGAGGAGCGCGGCAAGCAGCACACCCAGGAGCAAAAGCGACGCCGTGTCGGCATCGCCACCGGTCACACGCGCGGCTGGTGTTCCCAGAACCATTTTCGATGTATAGTAGATAAAACCCACGAAGATGCTCACGACGAACCCGATGAAAAGAATGGATGGCACCGCATGACCGCTCGCAAACCCCGCACTCACGATCGTAAACTCGCTGACAAACGCTCCAAACGGTGGCCATCCTGTGAGTGCGAAAACCCCCACGATGAGGAAAGTGGCCGAGACTGGGATGACGGTGATTGCTCCGCTCACCTTCCGCATTATCTTCGACTTGTAGGCCAGACGCACGTTGCTGGCGGTGAGAAACAGCAGGACCTTGGCGATGGCGTTAACCAGCAAGTGCAGCATCGCACCGAAATACGCGAGCGGCGAGCCGATGCCAAGCGCGAAGACAATGATGCCGACATGCTCGACACTTGAGTACGCAAGCAGTCTCTTGAAGCTCCGCTGCAGCAAGATGAAAGGCACGGCCATCCCCATGGATACCAGGCCAAAGACGAGGAAAAGCGTGGAGGCGTATCCGTCACCCAGCGCCGCATTCACAAGAATATAGAAACGCATGAGCGAATACAGCGCAACGTTCACCAGCCCTGCCGCCATGAGGGCACTGATGGGTGCCGGCGCTTCACTGTATGCATCCGGCTTCCACGTGTGCATGGGCGCCAGTCCGGCTTTCGTCCCGAATCCGACCAGGATGAAAATAAACGCAAGCTTGAGCACAGCGGGATCAAGCTCTTTGGCAACGACCATGAGCGAGGACCAGTTCAACGCGTTCCCTGCAGCAGGGACTACATGCAGTGCCGAGAAATAGGTGAGAATGATGCCGAACAACGCGAGAGCAATGCCGACGGAGCAGATGATGACGTACTTCCACGCTGCTTCGATCGAGCTCTCCCGCTCGTAGAAGGCCACAAGGAGCGCGGTGGCAAGCGTGGTCGCCTCCGTCCCGATCCAAAGGAAACCCAGATTGTTGGAGATCAGGACCAGCATCATAGTGAACAGAAACACGTTCAGGAGGAGATAATACAGCCACAACTGCCGGCCATCGACGTTCCTGCTGCGGACCTGGCGACGAAGGTATCCGACCGAATAGAGTGCGACCACCAATGCACTGCCGCAGACGATGACGGCGATGTACGCCGATAGCCCGTCTGCGTACCACCACCCCTCCGGCGAGCTGATGGTCTTATGCTCGATGACTACCGACATCAGCCACGTCGCCCACAGGAACGTCACCCCGGCGCTCGTCACGGAGATCACCTCAAGGATCCTGCGCCTATGAAACACAGCGCACAGGACGCTGGCGGTGATCGGGGTGCCGATGAGGAGTGAAAACAGAATGGTGCTCAATGCCGGAGACTCCTGAGCGCATCGATGTTGATCGACTCAAATGTCTTGTTGATGCGGAAGACAAACACACCAAGAATAAGCACCGCAATCAGAATGTCAAAGAAGATCCCGACCTCAACGATCAGCGGCATGCCATAGGTGATTGAGAGACCGGAGAGGAAGACACCGTTTTCCATGGTCAGGAGCCCGATGATCTGCGTGAGGGCTTTCTTTCTTGTGGTCATGATGAACAAGCCGATCAGCATCAGTGCAATAGACACGGACAGCACACGGGATACGGCGGAGCCACCCCCTTCCTGCACGGCCAGGATTGATTGCGCCACGGAGTCCGCCACGATGACCATGCCGCCGCACAACAGCAGTGACACGGTAATGTTAATGCTGAAACCGACCTCTTTCTGCACTTGGATGCGGTCGATCATCTTGGTCAGGACGATCGGTATGGCGACGGCTTTGACGACGATGGTTAGAACCGCGGCGATGAGTATATGCATTTCCCCGTACCCTATCACAACCAGCAACGCCACCAAGCCGAGAAAGATCGATTGGAGGGCAAACAACCTGATGTAGAAGCCGAGGTTGCGGCTTGAAACGATGAGGAATGCCGTCACAAGAATCGCCGCGGCGCAAATATCGATGAGCAGGCCGATGCTTTGAATGTGCGTGGGACTCACGGCTATGCTCCAATAATGAAGTAGAGAATCAACGCGAGCAGCGACAGGATGAAAGCCACCATCAGAAGTTCGGGTACCCGGAACAAACGCAGTTTGGCGTTCATGGATTCGATCACGGCAACGATCACCGCCAGCACCGTGACCTTCAGGCAGAATGCCCCCACCCCCACCGTCAGCGCCCATGGCGACCACGTCGCCGCCATGCCGACGGGAAAGAACATGTTTGACAGCAGCGCAAGAAACACCACGAGCTTGATCTGCGATGCCCACTCGATGAGTGCCAGGTACCTGCCCGAGTACTCAAGGAT
>DAINBR010000034.1:0-14869 GCA_036732865.1 Bacteroidota bacterium
TGGCTGAACGACGACGAAATTGCCGCGATGCGGGAACGAAAGGCGCGTGTTCTGCACTGCCCGTCGTCGAACATGAAACTCGGCTCAGGCATCGCTGACATTCCCCGGTACATGTCCGAGGGGATCCTGGTTTCATTGGGAGCCGACGGTGCACCGTGCAACAACCGCTACGACATGTTCAGGGAGATGCATCTTGCGGCGCTGATCCAGAAGCCGGGTTACGGGCCAACGGCCATGCCTGCCCGAACGGTGCTGAAGATGGCGACCGCCGGGGGGGCCGCCGCGCTGGGGATCGAACAGGAGACCGGCAGCATCGTTGCGGGGAAGCGGGCCGACATCGTTCTGCTCGACCTCCGGAAACCCTGGAGTGCGCCGGTGCCGGACACGCTCGACTCACTTGCAGCGATGATCGTCCATTCATGTTCGCCGGACAACGTGCATTCTGTGATGATTGATGGTCAATGGGTGTACCGACAACACGAGCACGCAACAATCGAGGTCGACCGGGCGGTTTACGACTCAGGCACCGAACTCAAAAGTCTCCTCCAACGGACATCCATCCCATGAACCGACTGCTCATTGCCACACGCAACCCTGACAAGGTGGAAGAGATTCGCGGCATCCTCGCCGGACTGGATCTGTTGCTTGTGCCGTTGGCGGATTTTCCCGACATCCCGCCGACCGAAGAGGATGCCGGAACACTCGAAGGCAATGCCCTGAAGAAAGCAACGGCCGCATTTCACGCTACGGGGATCCCGGCCGTGGCGGATGACACGGGACTTGAGGTCTTCTATCTGAACGATGCGCCCGGGGTCTATTCATCCCGCTATGCCGGTGAAGACGCCACGTACGCGGACAACAGGAAGAAGCTCTTGACGGCGCTCCGCGGCGTTCCACCGAGGCGAAGGGCTGCGCGGTTCAGGACCGCGGTGGCCTTTGTGCGGGCCGACGGCACGCATCGCCTGTTCCAGGGTGTCTGCTCCGGCGTCATCACGGAAGAGGAAACGGGTGAGGGCGGATTCGGGTATGATCCAATATTCCTTCCTGACGGCTATACGGAGACATTCGGCCAGATGGCGCTCGTGCAGAAGAACACGTTGAGCCATCGCGCACGGGCATTCATGAACTTTGCCAACTTCCTGCGGCAGGAGAAATGACGCCCCTGTTCTCGCGCCGGTTGCGTCCCTCATGGGAGTTCACCCCGGGGTTGCCGCTCTGGCGTCTGCACCCGCCGGTGAACGGAAAGATCATCGGAGAGGTGCGCGATCCGGAGGCGAAGCGCACGTCGTTCTTCGCCCTCAATGCGGTGACGGGAGACTGCATCTGGCGTGACCGCGAATTTCACGATGCCTGGTGGGTGGCCATTGAGCGGGTCAGCGGCGACAGGCTCGTCCTGCACGGGTTCACCTCTCCGGATTTTCCCATGCCGAAGGGAGTTACAGTGGTGGACATTTCCAGCGGGACGTGCGTTTGGTCCGATGCCGAGTGGACGGGAGACGAACAGGCACTCGCCGGGGCCGGCGTGCCACATGCCGGCACGGAGTCAGTCCGGGAGACAATTTTTCCTGCATCGCACGATCCACAGGACCCGGAAGCGGTCCAGAGCGTGGTTCTTGCCCGGTGGCCCATGGACATGGTGGTTGGCCCCATGGAAACCGCCGACCATGGAGACCGGACCGTGGTCGCAGCGCATGTCAAGAACGGGAAGGAAGAACAGGTTCCCCTCGTGCAGCTCCTCAGAGTACATACTACACGGACAGGGAAGGTCATCTATGAGGATACTCTCGTCGCGGCGGCGAAGGGAATTGCACCCGACGCGTTTTTCATTCATGAAGGCATGCTGTTCTATATACGCGAACGGGCAACCCTTTGCGCGGTGAGGCTTTAAAACCATGAACATCATCATTAAGCAGATCGACGCATTCACCGAAAAGCCTCTTCAAGGAAACCCGGCAGCTGTCGTGCTGCACGGCGAAGGGCTGACGGATGCAATGATGCAGGAAATCGCTCAGGAGATGGCTCTCTCCGAAACGGCTTTCCTGTTGCCTCCCACCGCGACGGGGGCGGACCTCCGTCTACGATGGTTCACTCCGGCCAACGAAGTGCCCTTGTGCGGTCATGCAACGATTGCGACATTTCATGCGGTTGCCGAAGAGCGGCTCCACGGGACGGGTGAGCAGGCCCGGAAGAATTTCCGCGTGGAGACACGGTCGGGCATCCTGCCGGTCCTGGTGGAACGGGGAACCCGGGGGACAACCGTACACTTCGGTCTGCCCATACCCCGTTTTCAGCCGGGCCACCATCACTGCGATGCAGTGCTCGCAATGCTGCGTTTGAACGGACGTGATCTGCATCCAGCTCTTCCGATTCTTTCGGATAAGTATCTGTACGTCCCGGTGGTCGACCGGCAGGTGCTGTTCGGAGTGCATCCTGATTTTTCGGCAATCGAAGCGTTCCAAAGGCACCATCACATCGGCGGCATCTGTGCGTTCACGACTGACACCGTGGACCGGGAGTCGGCGGTGCATTCGCGGTTTTTCTGCCCGGCCGACGGCATCACCGAAGACCCCGTTACCGGCTCTGCGAACGGTCCGCTCGGCGTGTACCTCGTGGAACAGGGTCTCGCACAGGTTCATGGAGAATCAACGACCCTTATCGGTGAACAGGGAGACGCCATCGGCCGCCGTGGCAGGGTGACGATTCTGCTGGGCATCAGCGGAGGAAAAGTGACATCGGTGGAAATCAGCGGACGCGCGGTGACGGTTTTTACCACGGAAATGCGGCTGCGATAGTATGAGGATAGCAACATGGAGCAAGTAGTATTTGCCCTCGTCTTCTTCGGCGCGCTGGGGTACTTTGCGTGGAACGTCAGGCGGCTGGTGCGCATCCTGCATCTGGGGAAGAAGGAAGACCGCTCCGGTCAGACGGGAAAACGGTTGCAGCGCGTGGCTGCAATTGCCTTCGGCCAGAGCAAACTCCTTCGTGAGCCCTTCGCGGGCATCCTGCACTTCTGCATCTTCTGGGGGTTTGTCATCCTGTTGACGGCGGTGGGAGAATCCATCGTGCAGGGATTCGCACCGGGATTCTCGCTTGCCTTCCTGGGTCCCCTGCACGCGCCATTGCTCTTCCTCCAGGACGTTATCGGAGCAATTGTCGTGGCTGCCGTTGTCGTATCCCTCCTGCGCCGGCTTATTGCTCCTCCTCCCCGCCTCGATGTAGAAGGACATGCCAGATGGGATGCCGCGCTCATCCTCGTGTTGATTCTCGTGGTGATGCTGACCATGTTCGGGCAGAACGCTGCCGGCATTGCCCTGCACGGGGAAGAGTACGGAGACGGGCGAATCATTTCCGCCGGTCTTTCCGGGATCTTCGACGGTGCGAGCAAAGGCGCGGTGCAGATGTGGTATACACTGTTCTTCTGGGCGCACGTCCTGGTCGTGTTGGTGTTTCTGAACTATCTGCCGTTTTCCAAGCATCTGCATGTTCTCACGTCGATACCCAACGTGTATTGTTCGAATCTCGGTCCGACGGGCGCACTCGCGCCGGTGAATCTTGCAGATGAGACGGCCGTGAAATTCGGCGCAGCCGATGTTGAGGATTTCACCTGGAAGCAATTGCTGAATGGATACACCTGCACCGAGTGCGGCAGATGCAGCGCGGCGTGTCCGGCACAGGCCACCGGGAAGCTGCTGGATCCGAAGAAGATCTATGTGGATCTCCGCGCCCGCACGATGGAGAAAGCGGAGGTCCTGTTGCGGGCCCCTGCTTCGGGCGAAACGGAACGTGACCGCATTCTGGGACACCAGCTTCTGGATAATTTCATAACCGAGCAGGAACTCTGGGCGTGCACGACCTGCATGGCATGTGTGCAGGAGTGCCCGGTGATGATCGAGCACGTGGATGCGATTGTCGAAATGCGCCGCGGCCTGGTGTTGAACGAGTCGCGTTTCCCCGATGAGTTGAAAACCATGTTTTCGAATCTCGAACGGAATTTCACGCCGTGGGCATTCGGGCATGCGTCACGGGCCGATTGGGCGGAAGGATTGGATGTTCCGCTTATGGCGGATGTGAAGAAGGCGGAGTTGCTGTACTGGGTGGGGTGTGCCGGATCGTACGATGCCCGGTATCAACAAGTGAGCCGGGCCTTTGTCCGGTTGTTGAAAATGGCGGGCGTCGATTTTGCGATACTCGGCACCGAGGAGAAGTGCACGGGTGATCCCGCCAGGCGTGCAGGCAATGAATACCTTGCGCAGACACTGATGGCTGAGAACATCGCCACACTGAACGGCTACGGCGTAAAAAGGATCGCTGTCACCTGTCCACATTGCCTGCAGGCGCTGGGGAAAGAATACGCGCAATTCGGAGGCGAGTACACAGTGGTGCACCATTCGGAATTGCTGCGGGAACTCATACAGCAGGGCAGGCTTACCGTTGCGCGGGGACACGAGGGGAAGATCACGTTCCATGATCCCTGCTATCTGGGGCGCTATCACGGGACGTACGATGCTCCACGTGATGTTCTCGGCGCAATCCCTGCGCTGACACAAGTGGAGATGAAACGGTCGCGTGACAGGAGTTTCTGTTGTGGCGCAGGCGGAGCACGGATGTGGATGGAGGAGCGGGAAGGCAAACGGATCAACATCGAACGGACGGAAGAAGCGCTTGCGACCGGTGCGGCCGCAATCGGGACGGGATGCCCGTTTTGCATGACAATGATCAGCGACGGGGTTAAAGAAAAGAATCCCTCCATCCCCGTGGAGGTCAAGGACATTGCCGAACTATTGCTCGAAGCCGTTGAAAGGAGATGAATCATGCAAATCATTCAGGGGGTGATCGGTGCGGCCCTTCTTGCATTCGGGCGCAAGGGACTCGCATTATTCCTGGCCGCACTTGGTGCCATGGCAGGCGTTGCTCTCGCCGGCATGTATCTCCAACACCCATCAACCGGCGTTATGATTGCGGCGATGATTATTGGCGGCCTCGCGGGATTTGCCATTGCATTCTTTGTCCAGACGGTGGGAGTCTTCCTGGCCGGAATCCTCGGCGGCGGGTACGTAGGATATGCGCTCGCAGATTACATGGGATGGCTGCCCCAGGGGTTCCCCTGGATTCCGGTGATCATCTTTGCGCTGGTTGGAATCGTGCTCGCACATTTCCTCCTGAAATGGGCGTTGATAATTCTTTCCGCCGTTGTGGGTGCGTACCTGCTGGTGGGCGCGTTTCAGCTTTCCTCATCCCTTGCAACGCCCATCATGATTGTCCTCGCGGTGGCGGGGATATGGTTTCAAGCCTCCTCGGACAAACCCAAGGCATCTGAATAGAAGTGCAGGATCCGGTACTTTTCCATTTATGAAGGACCATCTCACGTGATGAATTCCTGGACGTCCCGTCTTATCCTTGCAAACGTTGTCATGTTTGTGCTGACATCCGTGCGGCCCGCGATCATGATGAGCTTGATGTTCGTGCCGGCGCTTACACTCGATCGGCCGTGGACGGTAGTGACGTATATGTTTCTCCATGACGGTTCGTTCCACATCCTGTTCAATATGCTCGGACTGCTGTTCTTCGGACCACGTCTCGAGGTGGAGATGGGCGACCGCGATTTTCTCCTCCTCTATTTCATGAGCGGCATTGCCGGTGCACTGCTTTCATGCATTACGCCGAATGTGGCCATTGTGGGGGCGTCGGGCGCTGTGTATGGGATCCTGCTGGCGTACGCCCGGTTCTGGCCGCGCGACAAGTTGCTCATCTGGGGTGTGGTACCCATCGAGGCAAGGTATCTGATTGTCATCATGACCGTCCTTTCCATCTTCGGCTGGATCTCCGGAACGGGAAACATTGCGCATTTCGCCCACCTCGGCGGGTTCCTCGGAGGATACCTGTTCCTCAAATTCCGGGATTGGCGGATGCCGTCACGACGGTTCAAGGAAAAGCTCGCCCCGCCGCCGTTGAATCGCAGCACCATCGAACGGTGGCGCAAGATCGACCGTTCGACAATGCACGAAGTCAACCGCACAGAGTTCGACCGGATCATGGGCAAGATCGAGACCCAAGGGGTACAGAGTCTTTCGGATGCCGAACGGGCATTTCTCGATCGCTTCAGCGGACTGTAGGCCCTAGACTGACAAGACCAACAGTTGCCAAGGAGAGATATCATGCGCCGTCTGACCATACTCTTCACGACGTTTCTTACCGCCCTCTGTACCACCGCCTCCGGTGCGTCCGATATTGAAGGCAAATGGGAATCCATTGCCGCGCACAGTACGGACATCGATCTGTACGGGAGCCTGTCCGTCGACGTGCGCTTCTCCGCCACGCATCTCACCATCATTCGGCAGTTCGGCACAACGAGGAACTTCAGAGACTCCCTCCGCCTTCCTCTTGATGGCAGCCAGGTTCCCGTGGCTGTGAACAACAGGGTTTTCCCGACAAATGTTTTCATGGGACTTTCCATGCCGGTCGGCGGCACGCGAAAGGTCAGCGCCAAACGAGAAAGCGCAGGACGTTTCCGCATGGAGGAGACATTTCCGATCGTGGGGTCACAGGGAACTCACCCGCAGAGTGTGACACATCGTTTCGAGCTTTCCCCCGACGGTGAGATATTGACGTATGACCTCACGCGTTCCACACGTACTTCTGGGCCGTCCATGACATTCCGCCTGAAACGGTCGGGATCGAAGGAGGCGTACACAATCACGCTTGAAGACAACTGGGAGGTCCGCGGGAGGCTGGATATCCAGGCCATGCTCATCAGCCTGCAGGGGATCGTCAACAAGAGCGGACCGCGGATGTACATCCTGTATCCGAAAGACTGGCCGTTCACATACGTGCAATCGGTGTACGACTTCTACGGTGACAAACGGCATTACTCTTTCCGCACTTTGAAGTCGCCTGAGGAAGCCCTGCGTACGCTCGCGAAGGACGTCAAAGGGTATGTAGTGTGGGACAAGACCGTCCGCACGTCGCTCATTGTCGCGTTCACGGTTGCAGGTCTTGAGAATGCCGTTGTGTTGAGCGAGGATCAGATTCCCCTCGCGGAGCAGCTCGGATTGAAACGGGTCGAGGATTTCCGCGGCAGGTTCACCGGCCAGACCGACGCCCAGATCTATGTGTGGGCCTATGCCCAATACTGGCCGCGGTGCAGCAAGGAATTCATCATCTGGCTTGGAGGGGAACACGGCGACATCATGAAACCCGCGGTGGCGGATTGGGGCATATACAAGAACGTTTTTTTTAACGATCTCTCCTGCCGGACGACGGATACAGCAGAGTATGCGCTGGCAAACCGGGTTCTGCGCGAGATGAAACCGATGTCCATGGTGATGGGGTGGCACTCGTATGCGAAGGATCTCGAGCGGGAATTTGTGAAGCTCACATCCACCTACGGTCACCGCGTTGAAGGTTTACACACCCTTCCCAACCTGAGCTTCAGCGCCCAGGTTCCCGCCTCGCAGGGCTTTATGTACAAGAACAATCACACCATAGTCCCGGGCAATGACTACACGCCGGAAAACAAAGTCTACATCACGTGCATACAGACTGACGGGATCGGCCTGGGTGCGTGGTTGAAACCGGGGCGGGGTGAAATCCCCTACGCCTGGGAGGTGCTGATGAATTACACCTGGATGGCCCCCGCCATGGCGGAGTACTTCTATACCATGGCAACGCCCAACGATTACTTCATCGGGTGTCTCTCCGGCCCGGGGTACATGTATCCCAAAGCCGTTCCGCCCCACCTGCTCAAGAAGCTCATTGCAATGGCACGGGAGCAAATGAAGACACTTGATCTCGCAGTGTTTGAGACCATGGACTATTCCGAAGGCGCAACGGTGGAAGGAAACACCGAACTGCCGAAGGAAGTTGTTGATATGTACTATGAGGGAATGCCCGAGGCCATCGGTTTCGTGAATGGCTATGCCCCCTCGTACACATTCTATGTCCGTGACGGAAAACCCTTCATCTCGTATGATTACTATCTTTCCCCCGAGCGACCGGAGGCCGATGCGGTGGCGGATCTGCAGGAGCTTGCCCGCATCAACGACCGGCGCCCCTACTTCCTGCTGATGCACGTGCGCGAATCAAGCGATATCAAACGGGTGAGGGGGATACTCGACAAACTCGGCCCGGACTTCGAAGTGGTTCCCCTGGACCGATTCCTGAAGATGGCGGGCAAAGTCCCGACGTTCAAGGAAAAACTCCTGGTGAAATAACAGGTCACGCTTACCAGTACAAACGGAGAATTTATGCGCGGACTTCTCATTGCACTGCTCCTCGGCGTCACGGCTTTCTCTTTGTCTCTGGCCCAGCAGGCAACGATGGACGGCGACTGGAAGATGCTTCCCGAAAAGAGCTCGGAGATCGATCTCTACTCCACCGTGGCGCTGCGGATCGCGCATTCCGGCAGTCTCGTGACTGTGGTGCAGAACTGGGGAGGAGCCCGCGGTTTCCGGGACTCCGTGACAGTGCCCGCCGGGGGGTCCGCCGTGACGGTGCCGGTACGTGACCGGGTCTGGCCCACGAATGTATTCATGGGAGTTTCAATGCAGCCCGGCACGATGAAGGAAGTGAGCGCCCGCACAGAACAGAACGGCAGGGTGCTTCGCATCGGCGAGCGCTACACCGTGCGCGTGTCGCAGGGGCTGTTGCCGTATACGGTGGAGAATGTGTTTACCCTCTCCGCCGACGGCACCACGCTCTCCTGGCGGGTCGAGCGACCTACGCGACCGAAGGAGGCGGCGCCCACGTACACCTTTGTACGGACAAATGCCCGCACGGCATATGTCATGCGTATGACCGACAACTGGGCAATTGACGGGAAACTGCCGGAACAGGCGTTCCTCATCAGTCTGCAGGGCGTGGCCAACTCCGGCGCGCCACGGCTCTATTTTATCTACGGTGAAAAGTGGGATTATACGTTCACGGAATCGGTCTATGATTACTATCGCACAAAGCACAATTATTCCTTCACGGAACTGCGCACGGCTGACTCCGCCCTGGCAGCGCTGCGTCCGTTTGTGAAAGGCTACGTTGTGTGGGACAAGAATGTGCGGACGTCGCTCATCGTCGCGTACACCGTTGCCGGACTGGAGAAGGCGGTTGTTGTCAGCGAAGAGCTGATCCCGATGGTGGAGCGGTCGGGGCTCAGGCCCGTGGCGGACTTCCGCGGCAAGTTCACCGGAAAGAACGACGCCGCAATCTACCGGTGGGCAATCGAACAGTACTGGGACCGTTGCAGCAGGGAGTATGTCGTCTGGCTGGGAGGAGAACACGGAAAGATCATGCGGCCCGGTGTCGCGGATTTCGGAATGCACAAGCAGGCATTCTTCACCGACCTCTCGACAAAGCCGGCTGACACCGCAGAATACGCACTCGCCAACAAGATCTTTGGCGAGATGAAACCCCTCTCGCTGGTCATGGGCTGGCACTCATACGCAAAGGACAAGGAGCGCGACCATGTCAAGCTGGCCTCCAGTTATGCGCTGCGGGTTGAAGGCTTGCACACCCTGCCCAACATGAGTTTCTGCAGCCAGACGGCCCTGACACCGGGTTTCACGTTCAAGAACAACCACCATCTCGTTCCGGGGAAAATTCCGGCACGGGGGAAGAAAGTCTATATCGCCGCGATAGAGACCGATTGTCTCGGCATCGGCGCATGGCTCAAACCGGGGCGGGGCGAGATTCCTTACGCCTGGGAAGTGACCATGAACTGGGTCTGGCTGGCTCCGACCATGCTGGAGTATTTTTACAGCATGGCGACGCCGAATGACTATTTCATCGGTTCGCTCGGCGGGCCGGGGTACATGTATCCCAAAGCCGTTCCCAAGGCCTATCTCCCACAGGTGGTTTCCAAGGCGTACGAGTTGATGAAGCAGCTGGATCTGAATGTCTTTGAGATCATGGACTACTCCGAGGGTGCGACAGTTGAGGGCAACTCGGAACTCACACGCGATGTCACGGATGCATTCTACGCCGGTATGCCCGACGCGGTCGGCTTTGTCAACGGCTATACCGCCTCTCATTCATTTGCATCGCGGAACGGACGCCCGCTTGTTTCATACGACTACTATCTTTCTGAGACACGGCCGGAGGCCGAGGCGGTGGCTGATCTCAAGGAGCTTGCGACGATGAACAGCACACGTCCGTACTTTCTGCTCATGCACGTACGGCAGTGGACGGACATCAAACGGGTCAAGAATATCCTTGACAAGCTGGGGCCGGAATTCGAGGTTGTACCGCTCGACATCTTCCTCGCGATGGCGGGTGCCCAGCCGACATTTCAAGAGAAACTTCTGGAGAGGTGAGTATGGGCTGGAAGGGATTCGCGTGCGCTCTTGCGCTGCTCATTGCGCCGGCGCTCCAGGCACAAAGTTTCTGGGAGACCTTCTCGAACGATTACCCGGCTAACTGCCTTGCGTGGACGCGGGAGAGCCGCAATCCGGTGATTGCCCCCTCGGGATCGACCTGGAAGAGCCAGTCGACCGCCGACCCGGAGCTGTTCGAGTTCGGAGATCGTACGCTGCTCTACTACTGCGGCAACGGCATCATGCCGCGGAAGGGAAAGGGCTACCACGACAGGATAGGTGTCGCGGAGGTTTTGTCGCTCGCTCCCATGCAGCTGAACTTCCGCGATCTGAACAACGGTTCTCCGGTGATTGACGTCGGAAAGCCGGGGGATTTTGATGACCGGGGTGTTCGCGGTGCTGCGGCTGTCTGGTTCAAGGGGCTCATCCATCTCTACTATGGAGCAATCGGCCACGGCCCCAACAGCATCGGCCTGGCAACGAGCAATGACGGTGAACACTTCGTCAAAGTAGGAAAGGTCCTCGAAGGGCGTGCCCCGGATGCCATCGCTTCGGGAGATACGCTCTATCTCCTCTATCACAAGCGTGACTCTGTAGGGTACAAAGTGCACCTTGCCGTTTCCACCGATGGCGTGAAGTTCTCTCCTCTTGGAAACAAACCGGTGTTTTCCGGACAACCCAATCGTTGGGATGCAAAGTCGGTTGTTACTGCACGTGTGTGGAAATCCGGAGCGTGGTTCTATCTGTTGTACGGCGGGAGCGCGGATCGAGTTGATGAACCCGATTACTTCGGGCTGGCACGGTCACGCGATATGCTTCATTGGGATAGGCATCCCGGCAACCCGGTGTTCGGTGCAGGATCCCGCGGCACCGCGGATGGCGGGGCAATCTGGTTTCCTGTACTGTTCGATGCCGGAAGCTGGTTTGTGATGCTCTATGAAGGAAGCCGTGGCAGGTACGCCTGGGACTTGAGTTCCGGGATCTGTATGGCATGGATACCAAAGCGGTAGGGGCGATAAAACACAATTGATGAGTCCATAATGGAAGAACCGAAGGTACTCCTTGCCGTCGGTGCGCATGCGGGGGACATGGAAGTCTCCTGCGGGGCTGTGCTTTTCAAACATGCCCGCAAGGGCGATCGTGTCGTGCTCCTGCATCTAACGCCCGGAGAGGGAGGCAACCCGCGGTTGGCACCTGCGGCGTACGGGTCGCAAAAGCGTCGTGAAGCGGAAACCGTTGCCCGGGCCATGGGGGCCGAGGTGCTGTTCGGGCCGTACCGGGACGGCGAGTTGCCGGTGTCGGATGAAGCCCGATTGTTCGTGGCCGGCGTCATCCGTCAGGTTAAACCAACGCATGTCATCACCCACTGGCGGACAAGTATTCATAAAGACCATGTCGCCGCACATCAGCTGACCATCGATGCCGTGCTTCTCGCATCACTGGAGGCAGTGGAGACCGGCCATGAGCGTCACCGCGGTGTCCGGGGCATCTACTACACGGAAAACTGGGAAGACCCCGAAGGGTTTTCGCCGTATATGCTGGTGGATGTGTCCACCGAGCTTGAAGCGTGGCGCTCCTGGGTAACGGGCTATGAGTTCATCAAGGGTGGGATTTCCACATTCGCATACCTCGACTACTATACGGCCCTCGCCCGGGTCCGGGGGGCGGTTGCGGGAACCACGTACGCCGTAGCGTTCGATGTGGATCCGTTTGAAAAGAAGAGGGTTGTGAAGGAACTTCTGTAGAGTACTATACAATTCCGGCGCGGAAACTGCTTTGGCCCTCCGGGCCTCCCAATGACAGTTACCTCGGCCCTCCGGGACAGGTTGCTTCGTCAGGAAGGGCTCGCAAGCGCGATCGTGCTACATCTTTGCCTGTCTCCGTTCCTCCTGAGTCAGTTCGAATACATGCCGGAAGACCTGCTCTTCCGCCGCCGACATAACTACTTTGCGCCGTGCCATCACGCGCCGTGCAACGTCCAGACTCTTGCCCTGATCGTATGTCGTGAGTTGCTCCGCGCCGCCCCAGGCAAAAGAAGGAATGTACTTCGGGGGAAACCCCGCCCCGAATACGTTGCTTGACACGCCGACCACCGTTCCGGTATTGAACATCGTGTTGATTGCACTCTTGGAGTGGTCACCCATCGTCAGTCCCACGAACGTCGACCCGCTATCCACCTCCTTGCCGTTGATGTACACACGGACGCTGCCATAATTGTTCTTGAGGTCACTGTTGTTGGTATCGGCACCCAGGTTGACCCACTTGCCGAGATAGGCATGGCCGAGAAAGCCGTCGTGTTGTTTGTTGGAGTGGCTGTGGATGATGGATGCCTCCACCTCGCCGCCGACCTTGCACACGGGGCCGATGCTGGTATTCTCATAGATCTTTGCACCGACCTTAATCAGTGAGCCTTCACCGATGAATGCCGGTCCCTCAATCACCGCATTCGGAAAGATTCTGGCGTTTCGAGCGATAAAGATCGGTCCCTCCTCCGCGTCGAGGACGACCCCCGGTTTCACCTTTGCGCCTGCCTCGATGCAGATGGCGTCGCGCTGAAGAAGATGCACGCCGTCGTATACTGTCCCCGCGATCCTCTCCGCCATGCCTGCCGTCAGCACGGCGAAGTCGGCTCTAATCTGGGCGCCGTTGTTTCCCACCAGATCCCACGGGAAACGGATCATGGTGACCCGGACATCCTTGCGCGTAAGACCGTCGAAGTGTCGCTCATCGAACAGATCGGGCATGCGGGTTTTCAAACGGTCGAGACGGCTACCGCTCACCCGGGCCGCGACAACGGATTCCCCGTCGATGTACACCGTGTCTTCTCCCTGCAGCGACACCTGCGCAAGGAACTCCGGGGTTGCAAGCACGCGGCCATTAATAAAGAGACAGCTTGCGCTGTTGATGAGATTGACCGGGAGGCGGGGATATTGTTCCCGGACGAAGTTGGCAAGGTACCCGCGCACATGCAGGTGCGTGAGCACGCCCGGAAAAGAGCGTTCAAGTTTTTCCCGGAGCGTCAGAATGCCGCACCGGAGATCATAGACCGGGCGCATGTACACAAGAGGAAGCAGGCGCTCGTAATGGGGATCTTCAAAAATGCAAAGCGAATCCGTCATTGTATGCTCTCCGTGCGCTTAGAAAATCTTGGGTTCCCAGGTATCGTTGTACAGTCCCACGAGCTTCGAGGAAGCTTCCTTGTCGACAACGACAAGGGCTCTCTGGTGCAGCTGGATAATCGATGCAGGGCACATGGCGGTAATCGGTCCCTCTACGGCGGCCTTGATGGCGTCGGCCTTGCCCGCTTTGTTTGCCAGCAGGAGGATTTCCTTTGCATCCATGATCGTGCCGACGCCCATGGTGATCGCGTACATTGGCACTTCCTGAGGATTCTTGAAGAAACGGGCGTTGTCCAGGCGGGTTGTCCCGGTCAGTGTCTTGATGCGCGTCCGCGAACCGAGGGAGGAACCGGGCTCGTTAAAGGCGATGTGCCCGTTCGCGCCGATGCCGAGAACCTGCAGATCAATGCCGCCGCATTCTTTTATGCGTTCCTCATACCAGGTACAGAAGAGCTCCACGTCTTTGGCCATGCCCATCGGGATGTGGACATACCGTTCATCGATGTTGATGTGTTTGAACAGATTCTCCCACATAAAGTAGTGATAGCTCTGATCGTGTTCAGGGGGAACACCGACGTATTCATCCAGATTGAATGTGGTGACTTTGGAAAAATCCAGCCCCTCCTCCCTGTGCATGCGTATCAGCTCTTTATACATGCCGAGCGGGGTGCTGCCGGTGGCAAGGCCGAGCACGAGGTTGGGTTTCTTTCGCAGACGGTCGGCGACGAACCTGGCCGTTTCCTTGCTCATGAGTTCGTAGTTGTCTTTCACAATGACCAGCATAATTTCTCCCGCTGAGTTGTTGGCAAAAAGTATAGGGAGAAGTCACACGAAACGCAAGGATGGCGTTGCACCTCTGCGACGATTGTACTACTTTGACCTACCATGAGTACACCTGCGCCGCTGCGCCAGCTTTCCCTAGTGCAAACCGCATCACTTGTGGTGGGCACCGTGATTGGTTCGGGTGTTTTCCTGAGCCTGCCCATCGTCGCGCGGATCAGCGGTAGTCCGTTCATGTCCGTGCTGATATGGTTTCTGGGAGGCGTTCTCTGGATCCCCCAGATCTTGATCCTCGCCGAGATGGGAACCGCTTATCCGATTCAGGGCGGGGCGTATTTCTATCTGCGCAAGGCCGGCTCGCCGTTCCTGGCATTTCTCTACACGTGGACGGCCTTTCTGACGAGCGATACGCCCACGCTGACCATTGTCGCACTCGGCGCAATGTCCGCACTCACCTTTTTTTCTCCGATGTTCGGCGACCCGGTGACAGCACGGTTCCTGGCGGCCCTGTTGATCGTCATCCTGTCATTTCTGCACTATCGCAGTGTCCGCACCGGCGGAAACCTGCAAATCGTGCTGACCATTGCCAAACTGACACCGTTGCTGTCGATCGTCATGATCGGCTTCTTCTACCTCAAGTCGGGGAATCTGTCGGGAGGGACGACGGCT
>DAINBR010000035.1:0-14532 GCA_036732865.1 Bacteroidota bacterium
GAATCCCTGCCTCTCCGCCACTTTTCGTTTCTCCCGCATCTGTGCGGGGATCCACTGCCGCATACTGCATGAACTCAAACTTCACTCCAGCCGCAATGCACTGATCGCGAATCTCTCTTGCCTAGTCCGCCTCCATCTTGCGAAATCCCACACCGGATTCCAGACTTTGCCTGATTGGTGTAGCCCCTTACCCATTACTTGTATCCCCAAATCTAAACGCAAATACTAACAAGGCATCGGAAGGGGTAGAAGTTCGCAACGTGTAGACAGATTGCGATCCGGCAGATTCTTACCTATATTTCCCTGAGCAGAGATCTCCGTTGGCCCCTATGCCCATGAGTCGGAAAGCCAAAATCTGGCTGCTTGTCCTCGCCATACCCCTCGTCTTTGTGGCAGTGGGAATCGTTGTGCTCAAGGTGATGTTCACGAGCGAGAAGTTAATGTCGATCGTTGTGCCCATTGTAGAAGAAACCACCGGCCGACCGGTTACCATCAATACTATCTCTCTGAGTGTTTTCCCATCTATTGCCGTCAAGATGGAAGGAGCCGGCATAGCAAACCGTCAGGAGGATGGGTTCTCTTCCAACCCGTTCCTCGCACTCGATGTTCTTCGTGTCAATGTCAGAATCCTGCCATTATTCAAGTCGCGAATTGAAGGCACATCCCTCGAACTCGATCGTCCCCATCTTCTGCTCGAGGTGAATACGCGGAAGTCGCTAAAAAAGAACAAGTAATGACACCAGAACATATCGAACAGTTGCGGAGAGCAAAGCAGCTTCTTGAAAATCCAGGCCTCACCGCAAAGCTGACAAATGCCATAGGCATACCGATAGAGAGGGGATTGGAATTGCTGCCGGCCAAATGGTCTGAGCTGGTCAACGATGCGACAAAGAAGTCTTTACAGACTGCTCTGAAGGCCGCTCTCATGACCTTTGGTCAGAAGAGTCGACTGTCATCAAGTGATACTTGGCACAAGATTGCAGCAACTGTATCTGGTGCAGGAGGGGGTGCTTTTGGACTCCCTGCGTTGCTGATTGAACTGCCAATCTCCACAACAATCATGCTCAGATCCATAGCCGACATTGCCCGTAGCGAAGGCGAAGCTATACGTTTAACCGAATCAAAGATCGCATGCGTTGAAGTATTTGCACTTGGTGGTCGAGCGTCAAAAGATGATGCAGCCGAATCGGGATACTTCGCTGTACGCGCTGCCCTTGCAAAGGCTGTTTCTGAGGCCGCCGAGTTCATCGCAGAGCGAGGACTCGTAAAGGAAGGGGGACCTGTAATTGTTCGGTTGATCTCGCTCATCGCTACCCGTTTCGGTGTCAATGTCTCAGAGAAGGCTGCTGCACAAGCCATCCCCGCAGTCGGCGCTGTGGGGGGCGGTCTCATCAATCTGGCATTCATCAACCATTTTCAAGACATGGCCAGAGGACATTTCACGGTTCGCCGACTTGAGAGAATTTACGGGACGGAAGTCGTGCAGTCTGAATATCGCAAATTGAACGGTCAATGATGGGCCGCCAGAATTCCGGTGCCGATCGAGACCTGGTACAGAGCCAGCACCCGCCCACGTACGCGGGGGGGGGGCGAAACCTCGGAGATATACATCGGGGCCAGAACGGATGCCATACCGACACCCAGCCCTCCGAGCGCACGGGCAAGGATGAGAGCCGTGAATGTTTCAGGGATCGCGCACCAGAAAGCGGAAAGAAAAAAGAATACCCCGGCGATGATCAGCACAGGTTTCCGGCCGGACTGCGACGGCTGCAGCAGCCCCACCGTCTTTGCGAATTGCTCGAGCTGGAGTTCGGAGATGTCCCCCCGCAGGACTTCCAGACTCGATACGACCCGCTTTGTATCGTCGTCAAGAGGTTGCTTCGCCCGCAACACCCAGCAGGCGGGAGGTACGATGAGCGTAAGCGAACGGAGGCGATCGGGATGGTCAAGCGCGTAGTTAAGGGTAATCTCCGCGCCGTAGGGCCAGGCAACCAGATCAAGCTGTCTCTCCAGAAGCGTCAACTCGCCTAATCGTTGGAATCCTTAAGCTTTTGGCGAGCTTTCCCCATTTACTCGATCTCACTATTTGTCTTGTGGATCTACCCTCAGTGTTGGAGGGTCACCGCTTACGATGACTACGGTGTAATTGTTGTTGATTGAAGCATTGAACGTAGTCGTTGGAGAAACAGACTCCTCCTGGATTACAGCAGTAACAACAATGGCCCCCTCGGCGACGTCTTGAAAGCTGCTGTACGACCCGAAAACCACATCATTATGATTGATCGTGTTTCCGTTGGCTTGCTTAAATTGGACATTGGCTTTTGTGGCCCGTTCGTTAGCCACCCGGACGCTTGGTGGGTCATCAGAACATCCTGTGAAGGATGAGAGAACCGCTAGTGCGGCAACAGCAACGATTATGCTTTTCATTTATCATCCTGTGGGGGTATGCCCCTGTTTGCCTCTACTTCCCATTTTCAGTTACCACGAAGATTTGTTTCCAGGTCGCCTTTCCAAACATGTCGACGAAGAATTCTGGATCCCTGGGGAACAACAAGTGCGTCAGAATCGCAATCCAACTGCCAGCTGTGCATTCGTTGTCTTTGAGAAAAAGCCTTTCAGCTGGAAATAGGGATACACGGACTCACGCGTCCCGAAAGCGGCTCCAGTCAACAGATTGAGTCCGACATTGGTCTCAGAAACACTGTTTACGCTCACATACATCACACCCAAACCACCGCCCAGCCAAACGTGCGCATCATTACGGATCTGAAAATCATAATGCCCGTCGCCACTCATAAACAAACTCGTGGCCCCGCTGATAAAGACATATTCGATCATCGGGTTTACATACAAATTCGGTGCGATGCCTCCAATAATCCCAGCACCGAGAGTAGCGTTCGACCCATTAGTGAAGAAACCCACGCGCAAATCACCGCGCACTTGCGCGTAGGACTGAGATGTATTTGCAGCTGCGATAAGAACAATTACCATACATGTCGTCAAGAACAACTTAGATGCTCTCATACAATCCTCCTTTACTTGTGGACAAACATAACACGAAAGTGGCTCCCGCCTCCTGCTCCCGATTCTGGAGAATCGCTACCCGCTGGCCGAGAGTGTTGCAGACGGTCATCTGAACAGCCGATTTATGGGGCAGTCCGTAGCGAATCGTCGTTGAGGGATTGCGCCGCGGGGGGAAAACCGAAGCCCAATCAGAATGCGAGCCTGATGCCTGCGTTCGCAATGAACGAGCGGCTCTTGCCGATATCAACAGTGCTCAGCGAGCTCACATCGCTCAGTGACCATTCGTACTGAAAATCCACGAAGAACATGAAGATATCCAACCCTGCACCGGCAAATACACCCCATGTGGGGCTGGTGAAGTCATCCTTCGACGCGCCCGGGGCGCTCACGCTGGTAACGATGAAGGCTGACCCTCCTCCGAAGACGCGGAGCGCGAACTGGCCATTCTGGTCGCCGATCAGATGGTAGCCAAGAACTACGGGAATCCGCACGCCGTTGAAATCGTTCTCGAACTCCAAGTTTGCGCTTGCCACCGTGAACGCCGTGCTCTTCGTGGCGTAGAACACCCCGCCCTCACCGTAGAACTTCTGCCCGAACAAGACGGATCCTCCGATTTGCCAGCCGAGCTGGCTTGTGACTTCGCCGTTTGCAGGATTCTTGGACACATCGCTGAACGTGATGCCGATACCCGGCTTCAGTTCGACCTGGGCGCACGCCTGTCCGGTAACCAGCAAGGCGAGAAAGAGGATAGTAGCAATCTGTTGAAGTACTCTCATTTCAAAGCCCTCCTTATATTAATGTTGGGAGAAATGAGGGGCGCCGCCCATTGGACGAAGCGTTCGAAACGGTCGAATCGCTTTCCTGAACTGCTACCATCGCGCAACGCGCTCAGGTCGGCCCCGTGTATCTCGGCTATTCATTAGTATTTCGTGACAGCCTGCAAATACGGCTCTTCACAGCTTCGCGATCACCTTGCGCAGTTCTTCCTTGGTCTTGCCGAGTTTCTTCTGAAGCCTTCCCAAGAGTTCTTCCTCCTTGCCCTCTGCAAAGAGCACATCATCGTCCGTCAGGTTGGCATACCGTTGCTTGAGTTTTCCGCTAATTTCCTTCCAGTTGCCTTTCATGCTGACCGTGTTCATTTGATCCCTCCTTACGTTTAGGAAAAAGTCGATGTAGCAAACTATGCTACCCCTCTGCCGCTAATGACATTGACCAAGACGGCAATGATTCCGAGTACCAGAAGTACGTGGATGAAACCGCTCAGGGTATTGGAAGTCAAGAGTCCTAAGAGACATGGGACGACGAGAATTATCTCGATTGTGAGCAGCACCGAAGTCCCCTTTCGAGTCTGGCTGAACGATTGACACCCGTGGATCCCTGCTGATTAGTATCTGAAGTATACCGAACTGAGCTCCGGAATGAATCGGTCGAAAGGATGAAAGAGTAGTTAGTCCCCCGGGCGGGGGGTTGTGTTGTCCCGCGCAGGGCAGTGAGAGTAGAAACGCAGAAGGCTTGACCTCTGGTACAATGCCCGCCTCCAAACCGGGACGCTCCCCCACCGCTACCGGCACGCCACACTGATGGACATCATCGATGATCAGGGATGGGGCGCGCACGCGGTCATTCCACGATTCAAGAACCTGCGCACGCGCGAAGACGACCTCCACCGGGCTCTGGGTATCTACAACCTGCAGAGCATGCCCTACGCCACACACCTCCACAATGTCCGGGTCATCGCTTCGTTTGAGGGTGATTTGACGCGTGTGTCGTACGAGACACCGCTGGGTACACTAAATACGTGTGTGCTGTACGACGAGGAAATGCGGTCTGCGGGGATCAGCATCACACACATCCTCGAACATGCAATCAAGGATGTGGGTGATTATGACACAGTGGGCTACATCTTCGAAAACGCCGAGGTCTCGCCCGTTCCCGCCGCAAGGATCCTGGAGTTTACGGAAAGCTGCTGGTAGAGCATCAGCAGAGGATCCGTCAGAGTACTGTTGAGACTGACGGGGGGCCATTCGAGATTGGGTGGTCTCCGGACAGACCGTTGAGGTGCGAACAGCGGTTCACCGCACCTCCCTTCGGTGAATTCCACCCACTCATGGAGGAGTGAAGTCTCCTCGGCCTCGTCGATCCGTTCTTCGAGGTCATCCAGATACGGGGTGAGTTCCTGAAGCGTCATGGCACTGTCAGGATGCTGCGAGAAAGAAATTTGACGGATAACCGCGGTACCACTTCAATGGTGTTTCCGATCAAGACGGATCAACTCGGCTCCCGCGAGGAGTACGGCGCCGATCCCACGGGTATCGTTCAAAGGTGCAGGACGATCGTAGTAGAATTTCAGATCAAATCCCACTTCCGTCCCGCGGCATATCCCCTCGATCTGACCATCTGCCCGCACGCGTGAGGCAACTCCCTTCCACGCCCTTTGCGCGGGGTCACGGTATGATGGTTTCAGAATGCCGGTGTTCACGGCATACGCCAACCCGTAACAAAACATCGCAGAACAGGAGGTTTCGAGGTACGAATCAGGATGGTCCAGCACTTGATGCCACAACCCGGTGGCATCCTGATAACGGCAGAGTGCCACGAGGTGCCGGCGGAACAGCTGCGCCAGAGAATCCCGCATCGGATGGTTTGACGGGATTAAACGCAGGAGTTCCACTTGCGCCATGATGGCCCAACCGTTTGCCCGCCCCCATGAAGCCACAGAAACGGTCTTCGTATCGCTGAACCAGGCATGCTTCAGAAGCCCCGTCTCCGGGTCCGTCAATCGGGAGACAAAACCGGTCACCTGACGTGCAGCATCGTCATAATAGCGTGTCTCGCCCGTCAGAGTACCCATGCGCGCAAGGAACGGGACGCTCATGTAAAGATCGTCCGCCCAAAGGGTCATGTATCGCGGATCCGGCCGGGAAAGTGTCCCATCCTCGAGTCGGAGCTGCACATTCGTGATATAGTTGGCAATCTTCCTGATCATCGACAGGTAACGCCCGTCACGCTTCAACCGGTACGCATCAACGAGCGCTGCCCCAATTGCCCCGCAGTCATCAAGCATGTTCATCCGGAATATCCGGTAGTAACTCGCGCGTTTTACTTGCAGGACCTCCCATTGTTCCTGGAAGTACGGCAGACACTCAAACACGAAATCAAAGTTGCGGATGACGTATGCCCGGAGCTGCTCTTCCCCCGCCGCATCGGCCACGCTCATCATGCCGGTCAAGACCACTCCCATGAAATAGGTCCAGTCGTTGTAGTCACTGGCAATCCGTACGGTCGGCGACACTCTCCCCGGCTCTCCTACCGGCAGGAATGCCTTGGTTGCAGTGTCAACGATCCGGTAGGAGGTCTGTTGTTCGACCCGGTCAGTGATCCGCCCGAGCACCGTCCGCGGATCATCCTGGGCACTCCCGGTGTACCCGGCGACAACAATGATGAACCCGGCGAGGAGGAAGTCGCTGGCACGCCATTTCATCGTTCACCTCAAAAGTGCGGCTGATTGGAGATCGAGGAACAACTCCACCCGGGGATGCGTCCGCAGCACGGAAGCCGGACATGCGGTGCTGATGGGACCCCGCAGGGCATCATGCACCGCCTGTGCTTTTCTCGGCCCGGGCACAACGACGAAGATTCTCGGCGAAGTGAGGAGTGCCGGGATGGTGAGCGTGATGGCCTGCCGCGGTACGTCCGCGAGAGTCGGGAAGCTGCCATCATTCACCTGCTGTTGCCGGCACCGTTCATCGAGATCGGCGATCTTTACCGTGAGAGGGTCGGCAAAATCAGCGATCGGAGGATCGTTGAATGCGATGTGACCGTTTTCTCCGATTCCCATGCACATGATGTCAATGGGCGCCTGCTTCAGAACCTCGGCATATCGTTTGCACTCGGAGGCGGGGTCGACCGTCGTGGGATCGATATATTCAACCCGTCCGAACAGGACCCGGTCAAAAATATGCTGCCGCAGAAAGAACCCGAAGCTCTGCGGAGCGTTTTTCGCAAGGCCAAAATACTCATCCATATGGAGGCCGATTACCCGACGCCACGGGATTTCGTCAAACCGGACAAGTGCCGCGAGGAATTCCACTTGGGACGGAGCCGCGGCAAATACCACGCGTGCTTCCGGCTTGTTCTTCAGAACTTCGAGTAATGCTTGGCGCACCGCATGGCCGGCCGCATCGCCCATCCGCTCCCGGGCCGAGAAGACGTGTACCGCCACCTCATGGTTGTTCAAGTGTGCCCTCCAGTCGTTAGTGCCGATCATCGACTTGTTGCAGTTCCATTATCTGAGCTTTTGCTTCTCCGCCCCCTTCGTCATCCATGTGTAGTAGTCGCACAAAAACCGGACACCGAACGACGTAGCTATGTCTCTGTTCACCAGCCACACGCCTGCCCCCTTTGTCCGCACTCTCGTCTCCAGCACGGCGCCCGCGAGGTTTGGATCGGGATGATCAGCATCGAACCTGTTGTTGAGGATCCACCCTGCGGCCCGCTCGATCTTGGGCAGAAACTCTTCCCCCACAGCGTACTGTACGAGCCTGAGCCAGACGATGCCGCAAAATGCGGTCGCGGAGCCGCATATGGAGTTTTTGTTGGAAGTCCCGTTGAGATAGTTCGTATAGTAGAATGTCCCATCCTTCTGCATGAACTTCGCATAGGTCCGGGCTGTCCGAAGAGCCCCCTCCAGGTAGCGGCGGTCTTTCGTCAGTGCATATCCCTCCAGTAAAGACTCCGCGTACCACAGATTAAAGCGCGGATGGAAAGAATTGTCACTCGCATTGTTCGGCGTGAACTGCATCCACAGACCATGCTCATCCTGATACGAAAGCAGGCTTTCACAGAGTTCGATGAACATTGACCGGTAGCGCTCGTCACGCGTGTACAAATACATGTCCTTGAACAGCGACCCTTCATTGTTGGGGCGGGCAACATCGAATATAGTCTGCTTCTCCTTCTCCGGCCAGAAGGGGCTCCGGTCTTTCATGACCTTCCCGGTGATCGGGTCAACACAATCATAAAAAACGCGGTACTGGGGGTTGTACATGTTCGCCAGCATCCAACGGCCGGCATGAGTCGGCACCTCGGCGTATCGCTTGTCTCCCGTGGCCTGGTACAGACGGAAGAGTCCGGGCGTACCATCCGACACGGTGGCGAACACGATGTATTCGAGACCGTCGACATGAATAGCGCGAACCATTCCCCGGAGAACCGGATGGTCTTTGATTTCCATCCCGACCCACCAGTCGCCGGCTTTCCGTGCCCCATCGAGAAACCGTTTATTCCCGGTCACACGGTGTGCTTCAACCAGCGCGTTGATGATCTGGCCGGTATGCCATGGCGGTTCATAGTCCTGCCATTCGCCTTTCAACATTTGGTAGTCACAACGGGATTTTCCTGTGCTGTCGATCAGCACTCCCGTCATGTAGTCGGAACACGAGACGATCGCTTTGAGGATCTCTTCCGGGAGGGCGCTTCTGTTCGTCTGTGCCCCTGCCGAAACAGAAAAGAGAAGCGCTAGAGAAAGGAGCGGGATGGTACATTTCGATATCATTGTGCGAGCCTTCAGTTCCGCAGGACAACTCTGTACCGGTTCTTCCTGTTCCGCACAGCGGCATCGGAGAGGCGGCAGGAGAATCCCCAATCGCCATTACTCCCGCTGCAGATTTTGATCAGGAGGTGATTGATTCCGGGGCTGAGGGGAAGATAGATGGTATCCCTGTCGACGATCAGGCTGTCGCGACCCTCACGCTGGTAGGCCTGTATGCCGTTGATAAGAACACGCACGCCCCCTCCGAAGCCCAGCAGGGCGGGAACCGTCATGGCGGCAGGGCTCTCAATAGTCGCATAGGCATACATCGTCGAACTCCGCGCCTGGGGAAACAGCTGCGCGAAATCGATTTCCGCCGCTGTGCGCGCCGAGAGCCTGCTCCATCTATAGGTTTTTCCCGCACGGACAAATTCTTGCGTAACGCGAGGGCGGATATTCTTTGCTTCGCCCCCCATGGGGGCCAGATAATCCGTCGTGATTTTGTTTCCCTCCACGGGCCCCGTGACAAGCCAGTCGCGGAAATACCCGCCCGTCGATTCGATGATGCCGAGCCGCACCGCATCCGGCGCCGGGAGGGCTTGGCCTCGTTCGAGGCCCGTTAGCGCAGTACGGAGACGCTGCTCCACGTCCGCCAGATCCCGGATCCTCTCGGCATACAAACGTTCCACCGAGTCCAGGGAATACAGGCGGCTCTCCATCAGCCACGTAGTAGCCGCACGGGTTTTCAGCCGGCCGTACTCGTCGTGCAAATCCGCAACACTACTCAAAGCTGACACGACGCCCTCACGAGCCCGCTCGCGGTTCTTTTGTTGATCCTGCACCGCGTCACTGTACCGTTTCGCAGCATCGCGGATGCCGAGACGCAAACGTGCCACTCCGGCATAGAGCTCTGCAACAAACTGCATCGCATCCAGGTCTTGCAGCCATACCTGAGGACGTCCACTGCGAAGGAGGGAATCCGCTGCGCCAGCGATTGAAAGCACCTGTTCCCAGTCCGTCAGATCTAGGCGCATCGACTGGCCCAAACGCGGTATAACGGGCTGCCAGAGATTCCGTTCACTCATGCCGTCTGTCGGGGCAAGATCGGCGAGCTGGAGGAGTGTGCTAATGCCCCGCGCGATTGTCTGCCGATGGTCGCCGTACAGCGCAAGATCAAATCGCTGCGGGAACGATGCGTCGAGTGTGTCAGAATTCCACATCTGATCGGCGGCATACGCCACGCCGTACCAGTCTCTCATGAACTGGGCCGTGCCCCCATCATCCCATACCGTTGTGATTGCGCCCATGACGTTTTCTGCAACGCCGTCGTGGACAAAACGCCGGGTGTTGACGAATGACTGCCGGAAGTTCGGTAGAACATTTCCCGAGTTCAACACCCCGGGGGTCACAAGCACATTGAAACCCCGCGATGTGAATGGAGTGATATAACGGCGGAAGTCGGCAAGCGAATCATAGGTCCAGGTCCCGATGACCACATCCCTGGGAACTAGATCGATCACTTCGGGGTGATCGAGCAGGACATCCCCCCAGACGATCATGCGTACTCCCATGCGCTGGAGTATGTCTCTGAGTTTCAGAATGTGCCCGAGGTACACCCTTCCTTTGCCGAGACTGTCAACCATCGCTTTGGATCGTCCGCGTCCGAGATCAAATGTTTCATCGCAGTTCACGATGAAGAACTGCGAAGAGAATGCGGGGACCATTTCCTCATAGATATCCCGGAGTAAGGCGTAGCTCTCATCAAGTGCGGGAGAGAGAAGGCTTTTGCTGTCTCCCAGATGCGCATACCGGGGTGTGGCGAGGATCTTGTCGAAGTGGCCGAACGACTGGAAGTTGCCGATAAGGTCGATGTGGTATGTGCGGGCGAAGGCAGCAATCTCTTTCCACTCTTCAATGCTGATCGCTCCCCCGGGGGGCGCAAACTCGGGATGGCTCCGTGTGGCGACGACATGCTCCGTGTAATAGGACATCGTGTTCACCTTCAGTTCCGCACACCTCCGGATCTGCTGACGGAAGTACGCGGGCGTCGGCACGGGTCCCCGGCTGATGTCATCCATGACCGCACGGACACGCAGATCCGGCCAATCGCTCACCCTCATGGCCGGTATCCGCCCCTTGGACGAGGCTGCTCCTCTAACAAGCTGATGAAAGGACTGGAGCCCATAGAAAACGCCGCGAGACGACCGGGCAGCCACGAGGATGCTTCCATGTTCGATCAGCAGGTGATAACCTTCTTCTCCCAGGCGGTCTTCCGCGGCAAGTCCCCTCTTTGCGCAGAGGCGGTCGAACGCAGGATCGACGCCGAAGACGCCCGCCCGGATGAGGAGGCGGCCCTTCGCAGCGAACGACGGGGCGCTCCCGTAAAGCGCAACTGAAGTCGAGCAGAGGTCATCGACCGCCGGCATGAGGGCAGAGGTATCGCGGGTAGCCAGCTGGATGGACGTCTGTGACGGAATGAAGATGACAGTCCCGCCCAGATCCCTGATTATCCGGGGTTTTGGTACTATCGGCACCGCACGCTGCGCACTCAGGGATGTGCAGGCACAAGTGCCACAGAGAACGATGATCAGAAGGGGATTCCGCATTGTCGACGTATCCGTTGTAGTTACTTTCCGCTTGGCTTCACATCCTCGACAAGCAAAGAGCCGCTCTGACCCTTTGGCCGGTGATTCGCCGCAATGCGGCTCAGAGACCTCCAGTGCTCACGCAGGAAGAACGCTGCACCTTTCGGGTTCCGTTCGCGCGTAAACACACCTTTCTTGTTGAGCACTACACGCCGGTAATGCTGCGGGGTCAGGAAGTCGGCGAAATTCCAGACATGGAATCCCGCGCAGAACGGCTTATGGTCGGCCACCGATGCGTATGTGCGAAGGAATTCGATTTGATACTCCTCCGTGAACATCTGCGCTGTGGTCGCATGATAACCTTCCATCGTGTCGACGCCGCACTCGGTGATCATCACCGGACGTCTGTACCGCTCGTGAAGCGCGTCCATCTCCTTCTCCAGTGAGACTCGCGCCCTCGCCAGATCCCCCGGTTCGGTATACCACCCGAAATATCTGTTGATCCCGATCATGTCACAAGCTTCGAGGGCCACGTCTTCTGCTGAAAATACCCCCATCGTGATGGCGATGGTCGGACGTGTCGTATCGAGACTGCGCACATGATCGAAGAGGGTCTGGAAATAGCGGCGGCTTGCATCGTTCTGATAGTGCGGCTCGCTCCAGAGATTCGGCTCATTCATGGGTGACCAGGCAACGACACAGGGGTGATTCCGGTCCCGCTCGATCAGGTCCGTCAGTGCCTGCCGGTGGGCATCCAGCAATGGTGCCAGGTCTTCGAAGCGGTCTGAAGGAAAGCCCAGGCTGACCGCGGCGACTTCGTCGATAACCAGAAACCCCAGGCGGTCGGCAAGATGGAGCACTTCTTCATCGTAGGGATAGTGGCTTGTCCGGAACGAATTCGCGCCCACCCACCGCATCAACTCGAAATCACGGAGGTAGGCCGGCCGGAATTGGCCGCGCCCCACAATCGGGAAGTCTTCATGCTTGCCGAAGCCGGCAAGATAAAGCGGCTCTCCGTTCAGGAGCAAGATGCCCCCTTTGATGGCGACCTCGCGAATCCCAAAAGGCTGGTCGTATCTGTCAGTTACGGTCCCGGAAGAATCCCGGAGACGTACAACTGCCGCGTACAGGTGAGGTGTCGATGGAGACCAGAGACGGGGGTTCGGAATGTCGACCACGCACACAGCCTTGCCATCCACGAACACAAGATCGACGGATCGCGCCACGCACCCCCTGTCCCCGTCATTGATTTCCACGGCTCCAACGGCACCTGACCCCGTAACGCCGATGGTAATCTCCACTCTCCCGGCTAACGAACCCTGCACCGCAATCGATGCGATGCGGTTGACGGGCACTATGAGAAGTTGAACCGGTCGCGTGAGACCGCCGTAAGGGAAAAAGTCAAACCGCGTCGGAGGAAAGAGGTGGCGCCGATCGTACCCCGAGCCATTGTAAGGGGCGGCGCCGGGATCGATTCCCTGCGGGATTGTCTCCATGGTGAGCCGGCTGTCGACACACACCACCAGACGGTTGGAGTCACCCTCCACGTGCAATGACTCAGTGAGATCCAGTTCGAACGGCAGGTACCCGCCTTCATGGGAGCCGCAAGGCGTGCCGTTCAACCAGACCGTGGCACGATGATCTGCAGCGCCGACCCGGAGGAGGAGCCGATTCGCCGTCCTGTCAAACCGCGGAGACACAAAGGTCGTCTCATACCATCCGCAGCCGACGTAGTTCTTCAGGCCGCTCTCTGCTAGTTGTTCGTTCCACGCACCGGGGACGGCAATCAACGACGTCTCTTCCGGCAGACCCTCCGAGAACCACGCCTCATTCCTGCCGGCATCATCAGGATCGGGCCTGAATTTCCAGAAGCCGCTGAGATCGAGGAGTGTACGATTTTCGTTCTGTTGGGGAAAGAGCATGGCGCGACTCCGGGGATTCAAGATCCGATGCGAGCAAGAAGTATACCGCTGCCAATGATCGCGAGTATCAGTATCGTCGCTGCGAGGAACCCGACGACGTCAACACGATATCGTTTGAAGGAAAATTTGCGCGGGAGAGAGAGAAGATCCACCAGGAGCAGGCTGTGTCCCTGCTGCTCAAGGGGAACACCCGATTCCGCCGAAGGCGACGCCACCGATTTTCCCTGCAGCACAGGCTGCACACCGGCTTCTGCGAGCCGGTATTCCTCCCCCACCGGGGTGTGCAACAAGAGATAGAATGCCTTCAGCTTCTCCTCCGGCTCCGGGGGGGTCAGAAGGCTCACGAGTACGAACACGATTATGCCTGCCGGCAAGTACACGGCAATCTGGTCCGCCAAATTCCAGCCGAGGGCCTGCGTTCCCAGGGCAGCTGCCGCTGTGACGGCCAGGGAGGCCCATAGTCCGTAACGATTTCCCCTTCGCCAGAAGACGGCAATCCAGAAGGGTATGCCGAGAAACGCCGTTATTTTCCAGATGATAGTCAGGCCCGTCACCACATCAGACAGCAGGAACGCGAATCCGACACCCACCACAGCCACGGCGATGGAGGAAATCCTCCCAACGCGCAGGACCTTTTGATCGTCAGCCGTCGCCCGGGCAAGCTTCCTGTACACGTTGCGCGTATAGAGCGCGGCGCCGTCAATCATGTACGCATCGCACACGGCCATGAGGGAAGCAAGCATCGCTGCGATCATCAGTCCGACCAGACCGGCAGGAAGGAGATTCAGAATGAGCATTCCGAGGGCCTGTTCGCGGTAACCGCCTGTCACCAGCGTCGGAAACAGCGCGGCACCAATGACCCCGGTAAACGCCCATGCCAGGGTTGCGAATCGTTTCACGACGTTACCATACGTCCATCCGGTCCTGCAGCTGTTCTCTGACTTTCCAGCTCCCCCGATAGACATGTGGTGGGGCATGGCGATGACGCCGACCAGTCCGTTGATGGTCACCATTAGAATAAAAAACGGAGTCACCTCCAAGGAGGAAAACAGATCGAACATGGCCGCGGGCAGCGTGCGGTGCAACTGTTCGAACCCTCCGACGCGAGAGAGTGCAAACGGCACCAGCAGCAGCGAAAGAACAAGGATCAGGAAACTCTGGAGGACCTTCGTGGACACGGCGGCGACAAGTCCGCCTACGCTGCTGTAGCCAATGAAGGCGAGCGTTGCAACGAGAATCATGACATCCGCGCTCAACGCTCCCTGCGTGAGCGCTTCGACTGTGGTCGCCGTGCCGCGGAGCATCATGCCGATCTCGACTGCCAGGAACAGTAACGCGCCGAAGGTATAGGCCGCCGCCGCAGAAGTCCCGTATCGCTCCTCAAAGAAATCCCCTGTGGTTACATACCGGAGGCGCCGGTAGATTGGTGCAATGATCCAGAAGAAAGGCGTGCTGAAAATGTACAGCCACT
>DAINBR010000036.1:0-14083 GCA_036732865.1 Bacteroidota bacterium
TCGCACTCGTGACCGGGGTCAGGAATGGTTGGCTGGACAGCAAGACCTATGGCCCGGCCGCGCGGAATGGATGGCTCGCGGTCATCGGCTATCTGAACGAAGATGCGGCAGTCAGGGAAGTGTGTGAGGGAACCGGCAAAAGGAACGATCTGCAGTACTACCTGGACCGCAGGCGCAATGTGGGAGACCTGCACGGGCAGGCACCGATACTCTGGTGCGCATCGGCTTTGCTGAGGTGAGGTGCAGTTGCCGCTGGTGCGATTGGATCCGTTTACTCTTGCTGCAGCAGCTGAAGCTGCCACAGGTCTGTGCTCCGGGTGCGCAGGAAGGGCCTCAACGCGAGGAGACCGGTCTGTCCGATGCTCTTACGCAAATAGTGGAGTTCATTCAGCTGGCTTGCAGCTTCGGGATCGCGGGGAACGCCGAATCCCGCCTCCTTCATGAGGAGCATTCCTTTGGCTTTGATAGCCAGTTCGCTCTGGACCCGTAACAGACAAAGCATGTCGGCAACAGTCTCCGACGGAAATCGGTCCTTCAATGAATGCAGATACTGGCCGATGGGGTTGTCTGCAAGCACGCCCGATGATATCATTTCCAGGACTTCACGATCGGTATCGAAGCCCGTTCCCAGCCACTCGCGTGTGGTGTTTTCGCTTTGCCGGAAGACGATGCTCACAATCACGGGGAACACAATGAGTATGAGCAGTGTGGAAATGAGCGGTGTCACGAAAAAATGATTATACAAGCCGTGCAGGAAGATCGCGAGCAAGAGCCCGGGAGCCGCAAGGAGAACCCGCCATCGGCCCGACCTGTCCAAAAGCGACTTCGTGGTAATCCCGACGATTGCTGTTGCCCCGCCGTGCATCAGTGCCGTTCCGAATCCCCGGATGACCCAGACCAACAAGTGCGCATCGGGTCGCAGCTGCACATAGTGGAGGTTTTCGAGGATGGCGAACCCGGTGCCGATTGCGAATCCCCGTATGGCAGCGTCCACCATAAAACCCACTTTATAGCCGCGAATCAGGTACAGCAGGAACACCGCCTTGGCGGTTTCCTCGATCACCGGTGCCACGTAGCGCGTTAATGCCACGGTGCCAATGCCCGTAAGTCGCAGGAGCAGCACGTTGATTCCATAGCACGCTGCAGCGACGGCACAGCCGGCAGCAATTGTCCAGACCACTGTCTGAGAACGTACCAGTTTGAAACTGTCGAGCAGTATCAAACCGACGAGGAAGAGAAGCACCGGCAGAAGTGCGACCGCCAGAGGGAGAAGCAGTTTGATCATCAGAGAATCTTGAGCGATATCATGAATTCCCTGGCGGTCCGCTGGTCCTTCTCGAGAGCAAGAGCATACCCCAGGGAGAACGTCGATGATAGGTTCGAGAAGATAACCAGCTTGAAGTCCAGCTGGGCACCGGCATTAGCGACAGTGCGCTGCAGCGAGGAAAGTTGCGGGTTGGCGACAATCGCGCCCGTGAAGAGCGCAAGCCGTGCCCAGGTACAGTACAGGCCGGAGAACCCCAGACGCCGGAATCGCAGCGGCGGGAGCGTCCATTCAAGCATCCCCTTGAGGAACGTCGTCCCCCCAATCTCATTCAAAGTGGTGCCGGGAAAGCTCTCGACGTCGCGGTAGCGACGTACCTCGCGGAAGTCAACCCAGTTGTTCCCAAATCCACCGAAATAGAAATTGGCAAAGGGCTCCGTTTCGTCCTTGGGTGAATAGCCGATGGCGGTGCGCACCCAGACGGATGCGTGATCCCACGGGAGGGCGAAGCCCATATCCGCGGTTGCATGGAATTGTGGGAACCAGACAGACCGGACGATGAACGTGTAATTGCTCAGGGAAAGCTGGAGCCCTTTTTCGGCATCGACAGCGCCGAGAGAACGCAATGTGCGTGCGTACTTGACCTCCCCGCTGAACGTAAAGAACCGATCGTACGTCACTGCGATGTCTTGAGCATAAGGCAGGCGTTCCAATCCCCAGTATGCTCCCAGCCCGAGCGAGTAGTCCATCATCGTCGGGCGGTCGTCGAGCAGATGGTCGCCATAGTTGACCGACAGGGAATTCCCTTTCCGGCTCCGTTTCGTCGGTCCGAACAGGTCATAGAAATCAGCGGCATTGTAGCTTGCCCGGACTTTCCATTGCCAGTACTGATAATTGAATGTGGCGTGCAACCGTTCGATGTTGGCCAGACTCCTGTGCGGCGAGTACGACACGCTCAGATCGGCATTGTGCAGCAGGAGCGGGTCAAAGATGCTGGCACGCAATCCCCATGCTACTGCACTCTTGTACCCATGAACGATCGGGGCGAGTGAGCCAAGGCTCAGATGTGCCAACCCGCTGTATTCGCCCGAGGAGACCTCCAACGAATCGATGTTGATGTTGACCGGCGAAGGAGGGGGGAGCTTCCAGGCCTTGACTTCAGGATGTGTCTCGACCACCGACTGTCCGAGATACGCAATTGCGCTAAGGTCTTCACGCGGCCGGACGGCGATCATCACGGGTTGAAACCCGCGCGTCGAAAACCGGAATGCGGCAAAGGAATCGGCAGAGACCGGGACCGGCCGGAACAACCCCGTTTCGGCGTTGGTCAGCCACTCCATCTCTCTGCGCTCGCGATCGTAGCGCACGATATTGCTGACGCCGGTGTAGAACGTGGAGCCGTAAAGATACCGGCCATCCCCGGAGAAGACGAAATTGAGGGGTGCGGTGTTTTCGAATTCATGCAGAACATCGTAATTAATCCGCATGGTCAACAGGCTGTCGATCGGCAGCGTGATCAGTTGGTGACGTCCGGTGATCTCCGTCATGGAGGCGGCAAGGATTTTCCCGTCGGGGGAAATATCGGGATCATAAAGGTCGATGCCGTACTTTAGGGGCAGAATCTCCTGCCAGGAATCGTACGGCGGTGGTATCCGGACGAGCCGCGATATCCCATCGTGGTGCTGGATACCCCAGAGAGAACTGTCGCTCCGGTTGAAAGCGAGATCGCCGATTCGTGCATTGTGCAGAAGGGTCCGGTCCGCGCCGCTCCGCACATCGAGGACTCTCAGGTCCCTCCATCCCCGGGAATTCTTGGTGGTGTAGTAGAGCGCGTGGCGTGATTCTTCATAGGCTGTCGACGTGACATTGTAGAGCGAGGGCGTAGGAAGATCAGCGAGTGTGCGCTCATTCCCTGTGTCGATGTCGAGGGCGATAAAGTGCGCTGTCTCGCCCGGGTAGTTGACTGCAAGTACCAGCGTGCGGTCGGCGGAATCCAGGTGCGCCCTGGACACCGCCCCCAGCGCCGATGCGCTGATCGGGCGCTCCTCCGTGGCGGGATAACGCCTGAGGGAATCCAGGTTGGTTTTCTGCCAGTCATGCTCAAACCGGATCCAGTTCGACCATTCATCGTCGAGATCCCGCTCAAAAACGCGTTCAAACTGGGACGCGAAGTAGGCACTGCTGGTGTCAGACCGTGCGAACCAGTCAATCACCTTTTGTGGGCCGTATTGCCTGCCGAGGTAAGAGACGAACCGTGTTCCATAGAGATACGAATTTGCGCCGATTTGGAAATCGATGGTCGTGCCTTCGGACTCCAACCCGACAAAGTCGTAAAAGTACGCGCTGTCACGCACCATCGTACGGAATACCATTTCGTCATAGCCGTTGATTGTTCTTCCTATGCCGCCGGACATCCAGGTTTCCATGAAGACCGCAATGCCCTCGTGATACCACCGGGGTGAATATTTCCGCGGGGTGGTCAGATAGCTGTACAGCATGGAGAGGGGTTCTTCCGCCACAGGGAGGACCTTTCCCATGAAGAGCGCGCGGAAAAAGCGATCCGATGGTGCGGCCTTGTCCGTGGCCACGATGTGCGTAAGTTCGTGGTTGGTGACCCAGTTGAACCGTTCATTGGTGGGGGACGTCTCGTACGTGTTCTCGTAGGGTTCGATGCCCAGGATCATATAGTTGCGGGGGAGGCTAGTCGCTCCGGCATACCCATAATCGTCGTAGTCCTGCAGGAAGATCAAGACATCCTCGGACGGCTTGTAGTCGAAAAGCCGCCGGTGGAAGGCGATCGAATTCTCAAAACTTCGCGCAAGGTGCGGGACGATGAATGAGTGCTGTCGTGCATAGTACACGAGCCGCATGTTCCTGGTCTGTAAGGTGTAGAAATCGGCTGCCGGCGCGAGCGATGTGCCGGCGAGGAGGAAAACCAGTACGGCCAAAGCTGGTGTGCGGAAGAATTGAAGTTGGCGCATCTCGCTTCCACATGGAGAAGCACGGAGGAGAGGGCGAGATCCCTCCTCCGTGCCCGACTTGTTGAGTATTGTGTGGATTGTCACTCCTGCGCAGGAGCGGTCTTCCCCTCGATCGCTGTCCTTTCCATTTCTGTCGTCCGCTCCGTGGAGAGCGTCCGCAAGAGTGCTTGCTTCGATTCGACCGGGAGTCGATCGTATGCCGATTTCTGCTGATCAATCGGGAGTTTTGCGAAGGCGAGTGTCTTCGCCTCAATCGGGATCGCGGAGTAGACGATCATCTTCTCGTTCATAGGCGCCTTGCCCACCATCGCATGCTGCTCTGCAAGCGGCGCCTTCAAGAATGTCTTCATGAGTGCATCGGGAGCCACTCTCTCGGCGAGGGCGACGGCGGCATCCACCGGCATGGTCTTCAGTGTAGCGAACTTTTCCGCCGGTGTCATTCCTTCGAAAATCTTGACGCGCTCGGCGATGGATTTGTTTTCGAACTGTACGGAGGAGAACTTTTCTGCCAGCGTGGCCTTTGCGGAAGCATCCAGCTTGGCGTACGCGGCGTTCAGCTCAGCAGCTCCGCTCCGAAGAGCGAGCGTCGATCGGTCAAGAACATCCATTTTAGAGAAGAAGGAGGTACGGCCGGCGGCGCTCATGCCCTCCAATGCTGTTCTAAGCGCTTCAGGAGCAGTGCGGTCGAGTATTGCGGATGCATGTTCGAATGAAAATCGCGCAAAGATCGCTTCCCGGGCCTCCAATGCCTGTTTGCTGACCAACTCAGTCTTCTCATCCACGGCGATGCGATCGAATGCTTCCACGTTCGCAGCCACTGCAGCACCTCCGCCGGCAGTTTCCTGTCCTGCAAGCTGGACGTCACCTTCGCTTATCTGTTCTGATCTGTACTTCGTGGCCGCCCCGATAGTTCCCGTTGCATCGTCAGCCGGAGTGGGGGGATAGAAAAACGAGAAATAGACGACAGCAAGAATGGCAACCAAGGCACTACCTACGAGCCACGGCGTCTTCTTGCTTTTCGGCAGTTTGTTCACGGAACTCTCCATTGCAGCCTCCTGTGATTGGTTGAAATAGCTCTCTGGGATACTTGCGGCAGATCCATGGAAAATACGTCCATGCTACCTGCGAGTTCTAAAAAGTTTCACTCTTTCGATTCCGCGGCGCCCCCACCTGCCTCAAAGAGATCATGCTCGTACACGGATACCCCGTTTTCAAAGAGAGTCACCCGGACAGGTTCTTCCTTGTGCGATGCCGGAGGACCCAAAACAATGCGCAGATCGTTGATCTGATTCCCTCGGACAATCACTCGCCCGGGAATGAATTCCAGAGTGGTTTGTGCAAATTCCGGCCGGCTCATGAAACGGACAGTTCTTGACCCGATATCAATCTGAAAACGTGCATCTACTGGTCGGGCGCAGTCGAGTTGAACGGCCATTGCCTCCAATGTTCCCTCGTTGAACGTTGCAATCCTGCCCTTTGCGGCAGAGGTGACGATGGCATGTGTCGTCCAGAGGGTTTCGTCGGCGTTTCGCGCAAACAGGGACCCCGCCACGTCCTGCTCACTCATGTCGCTCGGCTGGACCGAGCTGAGCACCAATGCAAGAGAGACACCTCCCAGAGCAATCCCCCCGACGAAAGCGTACACCAGCCGCAGGTCTCTCAGTGGGAAAAGAACCCGGTCGAGGGATTCTTTGATCCTGCGTGGCTGCTGTTTAGTGGTCTGCTGAACTTCGATCGCACGCCGGATTGCAGGTCTGAGGGTTGGAGGCGGCTCCGCCAAAGGGCTCTCTGTGCATAGCCGCAAAAGACTGTGCAGGTCCGCGCGGAGGGCCCTTGCATCTTCGTCCTTCGCGAGGAGCGAATCGAGTGCGCGTTTTTCCCTTTCGGTCAGGATACCGTCAATTTCCCTATTCAGGAGTTCTCTCAGCTTTCTATTGCTCATGGAATCGTAGCCCCTTCTTCACCAGCACTGTCCGCAGCTGCAACCGTGCAGAAAACAGCCTGGACTTCACCTTCTTCTCTGAAATCCCGAGAATTGCTCCAATTTCTTCGTACGTCAATTCCTCAAAATGCCTCAGGACTAAAACTGCGCGCTGTTTTACGTCCAACTCCAAAAGCCCGGTCCTCAAAATCGCCTCCGCGTCTTCCCGTTCTTCAGTTTCTTCCGGACCCGGTTCACCGGAAGCCATTTGGTCGCTCAGCCGTGCATGTTTCCTGGTGTGTTCCAGATGATCCAGCGCCCCGTTGACCAGAATCCGGTAGACCCAGCTGAAGAACTTGTACTTTGGAATAAATGTCGGCAGACGCTCATAAGCTTTTACGAATGCTTCCTGGGTGACTTCTTCAGCAGCATCGAAATCTCCGGTCATGCGTAGCGCCACATTGAACATCGTCTTCTGGTACCTGCCGACAAGTTCGTCGAACGCTTTCGTGTCACCGCTCATGCACCGTTGGACGAGTTCTCTGTCGTGGCTATCGGCATCTTTCATAAGTACCCGGCAAGGGTCAAAAAGTTGGTCCTATTCACTATCCTCGATTGGAAATACCAGGTCAAACCGCGCGATTTTGAATACATCCCGGACAAATTTGGTCATTTTGACCAAAATGAGCGTTTGGCCGGAGCCGGTCAATCTTTTTTGTGCCTTGAGAAGCACACCCAAACCAGCGCTCGAGATGTACTCCAGATCCTGGAAATTGACCCGGCTCGTCGTCATAACCCGGTCAAAAACAGCACTGGCGACCTCGATTTGTGAAGCATCAAACCTGCCCGCGAGCACTATTTCGCCGTCGTCCTGTACTGTAACCGTAAGCATGCTAGGTCTCCAGTGTTTTGCTGAATGAGATCGTGCTCCGTCTGTCGGAGTACGAGTAGGTGAGGTTTTCCACCAGCTGCTTTACGAGGTGAATGCCCAGCCCGCCAACTCCGCGACGTTCCAGGGGAAGAGATGTATCGACTTCAGACGTGCCGGTAATGTCGAAGGGTTCGACGTCCGCGTCCACCAAGGTGACCACAAGCGTGTTGCCGTTTCTCGTGACGCTGATATTGACATCCTGCCTGCCGCCGCGGGCGTGGCGGATGATATTCGTGAAGAGTTCCTCAACAGCCAGTGTGAGTGCAGAGGCGCTGTCACGGTCTGCATGGTACGTCATGAGACTCGTTTCCATGAACTCGAATACACTCTGGAGGGCATCCATATCTCTGCGAAACGATCGTTCCATGGGGGCATCGTCTCTCACGTGGGGAGCCGCTTGACGACGACGAGGGTGATGTCGTCGTGTTGTGGTGCGTTGCCTGTGTGCTGCTTCACCGCTGCAATGATGCGCTCGATGATGGCCGGGGCTGATGCGCGCCGGCAATCAGAGAGGAGAGACTCCAGACGTGACTGGCCATACTGTTGTTCCGCTATGTCCATAGCCTCCGTGACTCCATCGGAGAACACCACGAGCACGTCATCGGGCTGAAGTGTAATGGTTTCTTCCTCAAACGGGAAATTGTCGATAATGCTGAGCGGTGCTCCTCCGGTAGAGAGCCGGCTCGGCTCGGTGGCGTTGGTGTAGAGGTAGGGATATTCGTGCCCGGCGTTGACATACGTGAGCGTATGGGTAGCGGCATCCAGGACGGCGTAAAAGAGCGTCACGAATTTCTCCGGGCTGGTGCTCTGCAAAAGCAGTTTGTTCGCCCGTTGAATGCAGAGCTGTGGTGGGGCATTGATAGAACTCTGGCTCCGCAGAGTTGCCTGCACATTGGCCATAAGTAATGAGGCGGGGAGCCCTTTTCCGGAAACGTCACCAAGGCATATGCCGAGGCGTTGCCCTTCGATAGGAACGAAGTCGAAATAGTCGCCCCCCACGTCCTGTGCCGGGATCGTGCGCCCTGCAATATCGTATCCCGGCACATCTGGAAACACCCGTGGGAGGAGATCCGCCTGGATCCGTGCCGCGAGCCGGATTTCTTCCTTCATGCGCAGGAGGGTCTGTTCCGACTCATAGAGCCGGGCATTCTCGATCACCTGTGCCGACTGGCCTGCAATGATTGCCAGAAGGCGCTGGTCATCCTCGGTGAATCCGGCCTCGGTCTTCTTGTTGTAGACCGTCAGGACACCGCGCACTTCGCCTTTGACCATGAGGGGAACGCACAGCAGCGACTTGACAGAATCGTCCCATCGTACACCTTGAAAGCGCGGATCCTCCCGCGGCCTATTCAGGGTTATGGGCATCCGGTGCAGCTGCATCCAGCCGAGCAGGCTCTCGTTGAAATGGTACGGCTGTCCGGCAGCCGAACGAACCATGGTGCGCACCAGGGTCTTCATGGGCTCATCAGCCTTCCGGTCGACCATGGTGATGACACCTTGTTCCGCCTGGATCGCACGCACGGACCGGTGAATAATGGTCCGCATGATCTCCTGGGAATTGGTCATGCCGCCAATGGCTCGTGCCAGGTCATTGAGAGTCGAGAGTTCCTCTACCGCGTGCCGGAGACGGCGGTTCTCATCCTCGATGACAGGCACCGGTCTCTGTTTGGGGATATCTGGATTCATAGGGCGATTCTCCGTCAGTACAGGCGGCCGTCCGCCATCTGATCTACATTGTGAATTGCACAGATGTTCTCATTCGGGAGGCCGGACGCGCTCCGCGCTTCACGCACGAGAGTCACATCACGCCGTGTAGACCCCCAGCCGTGTCAGTACACTGCGCATCACGTCAGGCTTGTCAGTAACAACACCGTTGACCCCCGCTACGATGGAATGGTACAATTGCGCAGGATCGTTGATCGTCCAGTGGAGTACGGTCGTGAGCATGCTCTGACGGTTGTAGTCGCGATCGCGGGTGGCTTCGATGATTTCCTCCAGATCCCCGGACCGGAACCGTGTGCCGATCGATACGATGGTATTCCCCATATCCCGCGCGACTGCAAGGGGATTCTTCTTGATCCCGAACATCGCCGCGAAACTCCCGGCGGCGTCATAGGCGAATTCGCACCGTTCTTCCCCCGACTGCCGGAGCCCATCCTTGAGGCTCTCGAGTACGCTCCGGCTCGCGTTGGCCACGACGAGCCGCTCGGGGAGCACGGGATAGCGTCGCAATGCCGCACCCAGCGTGGCCCCGTACACTTCGTAGCGCTTCCGGTCATCTTCATCCCAGAAGGGGTTTTTCACATCGAAAAAGAGCAGCTTCAGGCGTTGCACTTCGCCCGACACGAATGTCAGGAATTCACCGAGATCCGGAATGGGGTACTCTGCGCCTTTGACGTGATGATATTTGTACCAGTGCCTGACCTGGTCGATGTTCAGCTTCAGAATATCAAACGATTGGCCGGACCACATGCGCCTCCGGCGTGCAATCCGGTAATCCCCATCCTTCAACTCCTTGATCAGTGCGGTCTCACCGTCAAATTCAGGTGACACAAGCTCGTACGGAAAATCCTCGAACATGATCCGCGTGCTGTCGGGACTGGCATCGTGAAAAACGACGATCCGTTTGTCTTTGGTGAGACAGAGGTCGAACTCGAGTCCGTTCGCCCCAAGGTTTAGTGCTTCCCGGAATGATGCTATGGTGTTTTCGGGGAACCGGTACGGCGCCCCGCGATGGCCGATGACGTACAAACGCCGCAAGGGTACTCTCAGCAGCAAGGGGGATTCCGGAGACGTCGAGACGCTCACGTCATCGTCTCTGAAGAACTCGTTCGTCTCGTATCCGTCGTCCCACCCTGAATCCCAGACCGGGATGCGGGCCGGGCAGTAGACAGGAAGCATGTGAGGCTGGATCTCGCTCGGATAGTGAAGCGCGTTGGTTGCCTTCGAGAAATTGCGCTTGTCAAAGGAGACGCGAAGGAAGTGATCCGAACTCACCCGATAACGGCGGTTGGTGGAGTAGAACAATCGACGCACCGGATCCGGAGTCAGGGTCAACAGGTCCTCCGGATCCTCCGGACCATCCGGATCGATCTCTGCGAGCTGCACCTCAATGCCGTCGAAGACAGGATAACCCGTCCAGTCTTCAGCGGTATCGGTGACGGGATCATAAAGGACGACCTTGACGTAGAGGGGCTTCATTATGCTCACAGGCTCCGTTTCCAAAAATCCAGCATGGTGGTATACAGGTGTGTCCGCGCCGCGAGGTCGGAGATGCCGTGCATCCGCATCGGGTACACCATCAGTTCAAACAACTTTCTCGCTTTGATCAGTTCGTCGATAAACGCCCATGCATTCTGGATGTGGACATTGTCATCGTGCGTGCCATGAACGATCATGAGGTGTCCGTGCAAATCCTTTGCATACTTCAGGAGCGATACCGCCTCGTATCCTTCCTTATTCTCGGCTTCGGTCTTCATCGCCGCCTCGCCCCATTTGGTGTCATAGAAGCGCACGTCGGACACGCCGGCTACGGCAATACCAGCTTTGAATTCCGTCGAACGGGTCATCCCGAGCAAAGTGCATGACCCGCCGCCACTCCACCCCCAGATGCCGATGCGGCTCGAATCCACGAAAGCTTGCGATTTCATCCATCGCACGGCATCGGTCAGGTCATGCAGCTCGGCTTCCCCCATGATGCGGTGGAGGACCAGGTTCTCCAGTTTCTTGCTGGTTCCCGTTGCCGACCGGGGGTCCATGCGGGCCACAAGGTAGCCATTGTCAGCGAGAATATTCTCCCAGACGACCTCGCGCTGCCAGCTGTTCACGACCTGTGGGGCCGAAGGCCCGCCGTACACGAAGAAGATCACGGGGTATTTCCGTGAGGGATCAAAGTCGCGCGGCTTCACGATCTGTGCGGGGAGCGGAAAACCGTCGCGTGCCGGTATCGTGAAGAACGACGGATACTGTATCCCCCTGGCGGCAAACTTTTCCATGCGAGGAGTCGCGAGTGTCAGGATCGTATCTCCGGAGGCCCGATGGAGCGTCAGCCGGGGAGGAGTCGAGGCATTCGAAAACCGGTCAGTGTAATATTTCCCGTCCGGGCTGAAGACAATGTTATGCGATCCGTCCCCCTGGGAAAGCCGTTTCATCCCGGAGCCATTAAGACGGATCCGATAGAGCTGTCGCTCGATCGAGACCTTCTCAAGTGCCGTAAAAAAGAGCCACCCATCCTGTTCATCCAGCCCGACGATGGAACGTTGTACCCAGGCAACGCCGCCGGAGCCGGAGAATGTCGCCCAGTGACCTTTGGTGATCTGATTCACCAGTTTCCCGTCAAGAGTGTACCGGTACAGGTGTTTGTACCCGTCGCGCTCGGATGACCAGATGAAGTGCTTTCCATCCTTCAGAAATACAAGGTCGTCATCAATGTTTACCCATCCGGTATCTGTCTCTTTGAGTATGTGCACAGTCTTGCCCGTACCGCAATCCGCAAAGAGGAGATCTTTCTCGGTCTGGAGCCGGTTCATCGTCTGCACACTCAAACGATTTCCGTCGGGGAGCCACTGGACGCGCACTATGTACTCGTGCGGTTGAGTGCTCAAATCAACCCATGTGGTTACCCTATGCTGAATATCTGCAATCCCGAGCCTCACCGACGGATTCTTTTCACCGACCTTTGGATATCGTTGCGTGGTGACGCGGGGAGTCCATGGTCTGAAGTCAACGTAGTGTTGAACGCTGATGCCGGACTCTTCCGTGCGCAGGAACGCAACGGACCGCGAATCCGGAGACCACCAATATCCGATGTCAAACCGTCCATAGATTTCTTCCCAGTACACCCAGGAGAGCGTTCCGTTCCGGATGCTGTCGCACCCGTCAGCGGTCAACCGGCGTTCGGATTTTGTGCCTCGGTCGAACACATACAGATCGTTCGACCTGACGTAAGCTGCCTTTTGGCCGTCGGGCGAAAGGCGAGCACAAGTTTCTTTCTCGGTGGTCTTAGTGATGCGGGAGAAGGTGGCAGTCGGAATATCCAGTATGACAACATCTCCTCTGAAGTCGAAGAGTGCGGTTGATCCCTTCCCATCGATGTCCTGCGGGTACGGAAGGCTTGACGGTGCGGCATCTTCACCCAGGAGTGTTTCCAGTTGCTTGCGTGCCTCAGTTGCATCCAGCATGGGTTTGCGCACGCCTGACGAAAGGTCCAGCAGTTCGAGGGTTCGATCGGCGGGGAGTTTGCGGGAATCGTACACAATTGCCCGGCTGTCCGAGAGCCACCGTACCGTGGGTGCCGCCGCCATCCGCGTGACTTCAGTCGAGAACATCCATTCGATGGTCGGCCGCTGAATTTCCTGGGCGGGACCGAATGTACGGCAAACCCCGAGAAGTGTGAGAACAGCACACACAACAGTAAACCTGTGGAAATACATGGTCATTGATTCCGGCTTATGATCGTTATTTGAGCAACAATCGCAGAAATGGGGGTTATGAACCCCGGAGATTCCGCTCTCCCGGGACTTTCCGGTGAGATGTCCGGAAAGGAGAAAGGCAGCAGGGCACCAACCCAGCAGGGGGTTGCGCCGGAGTCCATACGTTTGTGGTGACATGCTGCCATGCCGTCCACTCGCCGCGATCAGCGCGCCGCTCCCACCGGCTTCATCGATCCGTCGGCGCGAGACTCTTCGGCCCGGAAAGCCATGAGGTGGCTCTCCATTGCACTGGCGATTGTCGTCGAGAGGGGTGCCGGGTCGTGTTGACTGACCGCCTGAACGAATGCGTGGGCAAGCCCGTAGTCTCCACCGCCGTGGCCTGAGGAGCTCGCGGCCTGTTCATCGACGTTCCAGCGAACGGTCTGTCCGGTCTTGAAATTGGACACATACAGGTCCTTTTCGTCGCCGACGATATCGCCTTCGGTCCCCATGATCCGGATGCGGCGGCGCGCATAGCTCGTGTGCGCCTCCATGTTGAAGCTCGCGGTGATCCCCTCCTCGAATTCCATGGAGACTACCTGATGATCGACCACATCGTTGTCGCAGTGATAGACACAGCGGCCATACGGCCCGTTTTTCAAATGCTCGAGGATGGCGGGTCCCTTATCGCCCGCTTCCGGGAGATCCATGTGGTGCAACCATGTCCGGTCACGGTAGTAAATTTTTGAGGCCGAGTAGGGACATTCGCCCTCGAGGGTGCAGCCGGCGGTGCATCGGTCAGTGCTGCCCGCAGGGGCGTTCTCGCTTTTGAACCATGTGAGTGATCCGAACGAACCGATCCGTATACAATGCTTGCCGATGAGCCAGGTCAGAAGATCGAGGTCATGGCACGATTTCGCCAGCAGCATAGGATTGGATTCCTTCGCATTCCGCCAGTTGCCACGGACAAAGGAGTGGGACATGTGAATATGTTCGACGGGCTCCATGAGCTGGATGCTCACCATTCTCCCCAATGCCCCCGAGTCCACAACCTCCTTGAGTTTCCGGAAGAACGGCGCATATCGCAGAACATGGCAGATCCCGACGACCCGGTCTTCAGCAATCGCAAGGTTCATAATCTCCGAGCACTGCTGCCAGGTCTGGGCAATCGGTTTTTCAAGGAGAATATCATACCCCATTCCGAGAGCTGCCATCGCAGGGCCATAGTGGAGCGCGTCGGGAGTCGTGATGATGACGGCATCGGCGAATTTCTTGACCTTGAAGATATCCTCCCAGGTCATGAATCGTCGCTCGGGAGGAATACTGTACCGCCGGGTGAACCGGTCGCTCCGAAAGGGGATCGGCTCGGCAAATCCGACAATCTTGAGCTCCGCCGGGAATTTCTCAGAAAATGATGCATAGACATTGCCGCGGTTGCCGGCACCGGCGACGATAGCCGTTACGGGCCTGTCTGGTGGTCTGGAGAACGGATCCGGCCGGAACTCGACGGGTCGAGGGACAAGCTCGACGTACGCCTGGGGAGGAATCATTGCACCGGCAGCCGTGACTCCCACG
>DAINBR010000037.1:0-13927 GCA_036732865.1 Bacteroidota bacterium
TACTTCACACGCTCCTGGTACGCGAGGGCATACGCGTTTTGCGGATCTGTTTCCATCGCCATGTTGACTAATCGCGCTGCACCCTCGAAGTCGCTCCCCTTGAAGAGCTTATCTGCCATCTTCAGGAGGTCACCGGCCTTTTTACGTCGTTCCTGTCGTTGTGCGTCGTCGACTTCTGGCACGTTCTGCCGTCCTTTGTGTTCCGTTGTTCTAGCGTGAAATTGCGCGGAGGAAATCCTGATCTGCTCTCACATTGAAAAAGTCCATGTCCACTACCCGGCCAAGATCATAGCGTTGATCCACCGCTAGTGAAAGAAATGCGGCAGCCTGCTTCTGATCGCGCTGCAGGGCATACATCCGCGCTGTGCCGTACAACACGTCGAGGTCATTGGGGGCAGCGCGCAAGGCCCTGGCATCGGCCTCGAGGGCGTTCTTGAATTGCCCGAGCCGCGTGTACGTCAGTGCCTGCAGTGTCAACATCGCCGGATCATCAGGTGATGTACGAAGTTGCTGCTCGATCAACTCAAGGGTCTGCCTGAAGAGATTCTGCCATTCCTGAATCGGCTGGCCGGCGATCTGCGCTACGCGTCCAAGCCGGTAATGACTGACGGGGTCCTCCCGGCGCCGCGCCGCAATGTCCGTCGCTGCGAGAAGCGCCTCACCTGCACGTTGCAGGTATACAAGACAGTCGGTATGAAGATCCGCCGCCCGTTCCGCGCGCCCTCGGGCAACCTGCTTGGCGCGCGAATAGCTCTGCTCTGCTCCCTTGAAATCCCCGTAGAATTGCTGGACAAGTCCGCGCATCGTCAGCGCCTCAGGATCAAGCGGATCCCATTGTACTGCCTCCGACGCGGCACTGAGTGCCTCTTCCCTGCTTCCCCGCAACGTCAACATCATCGCAACCCGCCGCAGGGCTTCGGCGTCTCCCGGACAGAGGTCGAGTGCAGTTCTGTACCGTTCGATAGCCTTCGGATAATCGGCATTGAAGGTCTCAATCATTCCCCAGACACGGAACGTCTCCGCAACACGGGCTCCGCCGCGGGCTATTGCGCGCTGGATGAAGGTCAGCGCGTTTACCGCTTCGGTGCGCGGAACACCGGGTGTCCGCTCCATCTCAAGCATCGCAACCCACCCGAGAGCGGCCCAACCTTCCCCCCAGTTCGAATCCGTTTGAACGACCTGTTGCAGCAATTCCCTGGCTCTTGGAAGCGCATTGGGGGCCGATGAACGGGTCAGGCCCCGCGCCTGGAGGTAGAGACCAAAACTCTGTAGCGGTATGGTCTGCGATTGAGTCGACAGAGGATCGTCAGTCGACGGCAAGTCGATCTGCATCGCCTCGACGATTTGCCGGGCCAACTCGAGCCTGCGTACGGAAAAATCGGAGGGCGAACTTTCGAGAGAACCTCTCCAGACGGCGGCTTCTTCCACGGTATCGAACAGCGCCGCTTTCCATACCATCGTTCCGCCGAGCGATTGAATGCTTGAAGTAAGTACAAACCCCGCTTTCAGATTGCGCGCGAGCGGCTGGGGGCGCAATGAGAGAGTCCGGCTGTTGAATGCCGACGCCGGAGCTATAACCCGCAAATCCGGTGCTCGACCGATCGTCTGAATGATGTCTTCCGTCAGTCCTTCTGCAAGAAGTAGTTCTCCCTCGTCGGCCGTCGCCGGGGCGGCCGGGAGCATCAGCAGAACCCGTTGCGGAGGGGCGACTGCCTTGATCAGACTGTCAACGATGATGTAGATCAACACGGCCGCGATTAAAGCGCCGCTGACAATCAGAATCGGCTTAACGGGGATGCGTACTCGTGACAACCTGGCGACCGCGCGGTCGGCAATCGGAGGGGGAGGCGGCTTCGATGGTATCGGTTCCTTGACCGCAGGAATGAGGTTGTCGTTTTCCGAAGGCACTTTTGTCGGGCCCCAGAAGTCGCTCTCCGGCCGATCGGGGGAGGAGACAGGCTGGGGGGGGGGCGGGGGGGGGAGGGGCTCCAGCTTCGTGGCCCGGTGACGGGCCTCCTCCTTGCGCACAACTTCGGCAAGGAGTTGTGCACGCAGAATATCTTCTCGAAGTTTTGATGCCTCTCTCAGTCCGGGGAAATCCGTCAATACTTTCTCGACCTGGACGAGTGCCTTTTCGTAGCGTTCGTTCTGATATAACCGGCGGGCCTCTTCCAGCGCTTCTTGGTGGGATGTGTCCCCCACCTCCGGCTGCGAGTCCGTCGGCGGAAGGGGGGAAGACTGGGGAGGCGGAAATGGCGGAGGAGGTGGCGGATTGACCTCCGGAGGCGTGAAAGACTCTTCGGAAATCGGCGCTGACTCAGCGTCTTCCTGCATTGCCTTTTCCTCTTCGTCAAGGCGTTGCAGCTCGGCCTCTTCCGCGCGACGCCGGATTTCCTCTAGCAGCCGCTCGCGTTCTTCCTCATATTGCTTTTCGGACTCATTTGACACTATAGCACTTCCGGCATAGCTCTGGTTTTTCCCCTGGCCGATTTCCGGTACAGCCCCGAAAATATATCCAAACGACAGACGAATGTCAACCGAAGCTGCAGGTGATTTGATGGCCGTTATTGATTCATCCCGGATGCCAGGATGCTGACCATGTCACCCTCAATGCTGGTCTGCGGAAATTCGACAATCCGACCGATCTCCTTTCCCTGCTTGAGGAAAACGAAGGTTGGCACGCGCTCTATGTGAAACGGCGCTTCACTTCCACCGGGACTCTTCATCTTCCTGTCGAGTCCGATGAGCGTGAAGCCTGCAGATGACGTCCCTGCAAGGTCCATTACTTTCAGGAACCGCGGTACTTCACGACGGCTGTCAGAACACCAGGTGCCGAGAAACACTTTCGTCTCCACCCCTTCCCCCGCTATCCGTATCAGATCAATGAAATTCTTATCGATCTGTACCGAGTCGTATGTGGCCTGGTAGGTTGCGGGAAGCTGGCTCCTCATAATCACCCCGAGCAGACCGTCCCGATTCACTGCGTCGGCCCCACCTCCGCAACCCACAAAGCATACCGAAGCAAGTATGATGCCACTCATGAGGTATTTCATGTGCGCTCCTGCTCTTGCTTTACCGCCCGAAACACCTATATTGAGCAATCTACGAGGGAATACCACAAAAGACAAGGGAGACTCTGCACATGGTCCAAGCTCTGGATCGCCGGTACGACACCGCCGCCGCGTCAACGATCGATGTGTCCGCACTGGAGACATTTCCATATGAGTATCCGGGACGGGACATTGTGGTCACCATTGATACGGACGAATTCACGTCGGTTTGTCCGTATTCCGGACTGCCGGATTTCGCCGCCATCCGCATCGAATATACCCCCGCAAAGGCCATCATTGAACTCCGATCGTTGAAATACTACCTGTTCAGCTATCGCAATATCGGTATCTACCAGGAGCACCTCGTCAACAGAATCCTGGAAGATCTCGTGAAGTGCGCCCACCCGAAGCGGATGAAAGTGGTTGCCGACTACCGGGTGAGAGGGGGAATCCACACCGTGGCAAGCAGGGAGTACGATTCCTCCCGGCATAGGGCGAAGCAACGATCATAAATCGTGGAACAGAGCTCGGCGCATGAAGCGGGAAGGAAATCGGGTCTTCTTCAGGAATTGCGCATCATGAAGATTTCTGTGACCGGCGTGCGCTTCCCGAAACAGATCAAAGTCCAGCTGGACGCCGTGTGAAGGCGCTGCAGGTTCCTCGCGGGTGCTCATCACAAGCCGCCCCAATGGATCGAAGACATAGGAATAGCCCCCCTCTGCCCCCCGCGCGTTGCATCCCACGACAAATACTTGATTCTCGATCGCCCGTGCTTTGAGAAGGGTCTGCCATGCGTCATCTCGTACCATCGGCCATCGCGCCGGGACGAAGAGAACCTGCATCCCGGCACGTGCAAGCATCCGGACCAACTCAGGGAACCGCAAATCGTAACAGATGACGATGCCTGCACGGATCCGGCGCTTCCCCACCGTCAGGGTAAAGACAGTGTTGCCGCTGCCCGCCCGGAAGTACCGAGTATCACCCGCGGGACGGAACAGGTGAATTTTGTCATAGCGATGCACACACTTTCCGTTGCGAAAGACCAACGATGTATTCGTCGTGTCGCCGCTCTTCCCTAGGATTGCCATCGACCCGGCGATGCATGTACAATTGGCCTCTCGCGAGAGATCGCGGAACATCTTGACAGCCTCATCCCCTGCAGAGTGTATCCCCTCGCCCCGCGCGAGCGCTGCATATCCACCATCATACATCTCAGGCATGATGAGGACGTGTGGCGATTGGCTGGAAGCCTGAAGCGCGGACGCGTCGTAGACCATGGTTACATGGAGTCTCATCTCTGCTCCTTAATACAGGTTTCGACAAATATGCGCAAGAAAAAAGGGAGTCCCTCCCCGGCAATGAGGACTCCCTTCTCACAAATGGCAAACAGGGCTACTGGACCGCGATAAAAACTTCCTCGCGCAGAAGCCTGCTGTAGGTGATTGCACACCAGAGTTGAACGTCGATTTCTTCGTGCAGGATCGTCTCAAGAGCCTGCCTTTCACCCCGTGTCATCCGTCCAAAATAGCACCGAATGCCCATTCGTGACCTCTTTTACCTATATCCTGACATCATCTCGCACACCATCAACAAACCTTACCAATTGTGTGCCAGTTAACAGAGCATGCAAAATCAGCCGAATTCGAGAGAATCGCTGTTCACTTTTTCGCACTGTCGAGAAAATACTTCAATCTGGGGAAAAAAAGACGCCTGCAATACCCGGGAGAGAGATTTCGCGGCTTGACCGAAGCGGCTGGAACGCAGGATGCAGAAGCGCAGCATCAGGAGTGCGCTTATCGAGCCTCAGGTTCTTCGTGAAGTTCATCCCGCACGAGCATCAGTACAGCAGATTGGGGGACGATGAGATACTTTTCATCCTCAAACTCCACTTCAACGCCCTGCTCTCGCAAGAAGAGCGCGTAGTCTCCGTCTTTGGCCTGAAGGGGGATGTAGCGCATGGGTTCTTTCGGCGTCGACCAGGGTTCATCCTCTGTGTAGTTCGGATTGGGGATAGGATACCCGGGTCCGACCTTCACCACCTTTCCCATCGCTACTTTTTCTTTCTCCCTGACTGAGGCGGGGAGATAGAGACCCGATTTGGTCTTGTCCTGACCCTCGTCCAGTTTCAGCAGCATCCGGTCGCCGACGACAATGATTTCTTTTTTTATGCGAATCATACTGTTCTCTGCGGAGATGATTGTCCATGATAATGAAACCCGGGCACAACCTCAAATCGGAATAAATCTTGACTTGAACCGTCCGGGTTCGTAAATTCAATATTGCATTTGATTGACTCGGCGATCCACATCCTCGCAACAACAACCAGACATCCTATGGCCATTTCGGTCAAAAACCTCACCAAGAAGTATGGTGAACAGACGGCAGTGAACGACATTTCATTCGAGGTCAAGACGGGTGAGATCTTGGGCTTTCTCGGCCCCAACGGCGCAGGGAAAACCACGACCATGAAGATCATCACCTGTTACATGCCTCCCACCACGGGTGTTGTTGAAGTGGACGGCTTCGACATCTACCACCACTCTCTGGAGGTCAGGAAGAAGATCGGCTATCTTCCGGAAATGAACCCTCTGTATCACGACATGAATGTGCTGGACTATCTCGAGTATTCCGCACAGCTGCATGGATTGCGCGGCGGACCCGCCACACAGCGCATCCGCGAGATGGTGCATGTGTGCGGGCTGGAACCCGTCCGCCACAAAGACATCGGCGAGATGTCGAAGGGCTTCCGGCAGCGCGTGGGACTCGCCCAGGCAATGATCCACGAGCCGGATGTATTAATCCTGGACGAACCGACCAGCGGTCTGGATCCGAACCAGATTGTGGAAATCCGGAACCTCATCAAGCATCTGGGCCGGGCAAAGACCGTCATTCTTTCGACGCACATCCTCTCCGAAGTGCAGGCAACCTGTGACCGTGTATTGATCATCAACGATGGCCGCATGGTGGCCGACGGTTCGCCGGAGCAACTGCAGCAGGAATTCCACGGCGCCGAGACTGTGACGCTGGAGATCAGGTCCGGCGTCACCGATCCCATCGAGGAGATCGTGCCCCACCTGCGCGCGCTCAACGCCGTTACGAACGTTACGCTTCTTGGCCATGCGGCGGGCGTCAGTCAATTTGACATTCATACGGAGAAAGGATCCGATGTCCGTGAAGAGGCTTTCCGCCTCGTCGTGAACCACGGCTGGACACTGCTTGAGATGCATCGGAAAGTCACTACGCTTGAAGAAGTCTTCCATAAACTGACCACTCAGTAAGCAGCAGGACATGCTATGTATGCCTTCGGTTTGCCAAACGTTGGGCCGATTTTCCGCCGCGAGGTGCAATCGTATTTCAACTCGCCGGCGGCGTATGTCGTCATCGTCGTTTTTCTCGCCATCATCGGATGGTTCTTCACCAGCAATCTGTTCCTGATGAATGTCGCGTCGATGCGCGTGGTGTTCGAACTGGTTCCTCTTGTGTTTCTCTTTTTCATACCCGCGATCACAATGCGGCTGCTGGCGGAGGAGAAGAAAACGGGAACGCTCGAGCTCCTTACGACGAAACCGGTGCGGGATAGTGAAATCATCCTGGGCAAATTCTTTGCCGCGTGGGTATTGCTCGCCGCCACACTGGTCCCGACTCTGCTGTACGCTGTCACCGTCGGCCTCCTGGGATCCCTGGATCTGGGCCCAGTCTTCACAGGATACCTCGGCCTCTTCCTCATGGGCGGTGTGTACATCGCCATCGGTCTCTTCGCATCCAGCCTCACCGAAAACCAGATCGTCGCGTTCATCATCAGCTTTCTGATCATTCTGGCTCTCTTCCTGTTGGACAAGGTGCTTCTCTACGTGCCGGAAACCCTTGCGTCGACGCTGGAATACCTCGCTATCGATTTTCATTTCTCCAATATCGCCCGTGGTGTGATCGATTCCCGCAACATCATCTACTTTGGATCGTTGCTCGGTCTCTCGCTGTACCTCGCCACGGTTTCACTCGAACGCCGGAAGTGGTGATCACACCATGAACACGCACACAAACAGAAATCAGACTCTGCTCCGCCTCGGAATCGTCCTGGCCATCCTTGTACTGCTGAACTTCGTCTCCGTTCGGTTCTTCGGCCGGGTCGACATGACCCGCACCGGGCTGTTCACCCTGGCCGAAGCCAGCAAATCCCTGATGAGCAACCTCGACGACAAAGTGACCATCAAGGCCTATTTCACCGAAGACCTCCCGTCACCGTACAACAATCACCGCCGACTGCTGCTCGACGAACTCAACGAGTACCGCGCATACGCAAAGGGCAACCTGCAGTTCGAATTCATTGACCCCACGGACGACAAGGGGAAACAGGAAGCCCAGCAACAAGGCATCGCCCCCGTCCAGGTACAGGTGGTGAAGGAGGACAAGTTCGAGGTGAAGCAGGCATTCATGGGGATGGTGTTCCTGTATGAAGACCGGAAAGAGGTCATCCCGGTCGTCCAGAATCCCTCCACGCTCGAATACGAAATCAGCAGCACGATCAAGCGCCTGACCACGCGCACACAGAAGAAGATAGGTTTCCTGACAGGGCATGGCGAGCCGGCCATGCAGGAGCTGGGGCGCGTGCAAGAAATGCTCCGTCGCCAATATGAGCTGGCACCGGTCGATGTCAGTAAAGGCGCGGCAGTGCCCCCGGACGTTGCGGCGCTGGTGGTGATGGCACCGACAACACCCCTTTCCGAACCCGACAAGTATCAGGTCGACCAATATATCATGCGGGGCGGACGCGCCGCATTCCTCATCAACCGAGTGGACGCGAACCTGCAGACCCGGTATGGCCGCGCGCTCGATGTCCATATCGATGATTTGTTGCAGGCGTACGGCGTACGGATTAATCCCGATCTTGTACGCGATCTCCAGTGTGCGAACGTGACGATCGTCCAGCAGCAATTCGGCTTCTCCATGCAGTCACAGGTACCCTTCCCGTACCTTCCGCTGGTCAGCAACTTCAGCAAGGACAACGTGATGGTGAAGGATTTGCGAAACCTGGTTCTGTTCTTCACCAGCTCCATCGACACAACCGGAGCCGCGGCCAGGGGCATCCGGGCACATATACTTGCCGCATCGTCGAAGGAAGCGGGCAGGCAGACCGGCATGTTTGCCTTTGATCCGCTCCAGCAGTACACGCAGGAGGAGTTCCGGGAGACGGGTGTCCCCCTGGCTGTCACCCTGGAAGGCAAGTTTGCCGGTCTCTTTGCAGGCAAATCCGCTCCGGTGGATACGTCGGCAGGGGCAATCGTACCGCCATCCGCACCCATCCCCTCCAGCCCGGAAACACGCATTGTGGTTGTGGGCGACGGTGATTTTGCCCGGGACCAGTTCATGGGAGGGAGCAGAGACAACCTGGCATTTTTTGCAAACATGGTTGACTATCTTGTGGACGACGCCGGCCTGATCACGATACGGACGAAAGACGCATCCTTTGCTCCGCTGGAACAGGTTTCCGACGGAACCAAGAAAGCTGTGAAATATGCCAACCTTGCCGTCCCGCCTCTGCTCGTTCTTGCGTACGGCATCCTGCGGTGGAGGATGCGCAAGGCTCGGAAGAAAGCCCTGGAGATGCAATGAAGCGCTCTACCCTGATCCTCGTGGGCATACTTGCCCTCCTGACGCTCGCCACATTTCTCGTGCTGCAACGCCCCGGCGAACAGAGCATATCGGCCGGTGACGGGGAGATGCTGGTGTCCTACGACTCCGCGGCGGTTGACAAAATCGAGGTGAAGTCAGTCTCCGGCACCACCGTTCTGCAACGGGAGGGTTCCGGATGGATGCTCACCGTCCCGTTGCGGGCACAGGCGGATGACGGCAGTGTCCGTCAGTTGTTGAGCCAGGGGCGGACGATTGCCGTGAAAGCAATGGTGTCCAGCAATCCTCAAAAGCAGGGTGTGTTTCAAGTCGACTCGACCGGCACACTCGTCAGGATATCCACAGGCGGGGAAGAACGTGCGGCTTTCCGCATCGGTAAGGCCGGCCCCAGCTATACGGAGACCTACGTGCGGCGCGAGGGCTCAGACGATGTGTACCTTGCCGACGGCATGCTCCTCCATGTGTTTGTCAGGCAACCGCGGGATTGGCGGGACAAGGCAATTCTCCGCCTCCCGCAGGAAAGCATCAAGACCCTACGCTACAGCTACGGCGACACTACATTTGTGCTGGCGTTGCATGACAGCGTGTGGTTGATCGACGGCGTCCCTGCGACGGATTACATTGTGCGGAATCTCATTGGATCGCTCGCAACGTTCAGCACTGACGACTTTGTTGATACGGCTGTTGCCGTACCACCACCGTTGTCAGCCACCATTGAAGTGGAAGGCGTACAATTGCGGTTCCGCAAGAAGCCGCTAGCCGACGCCTTCTTCGTGATTACCTCCCAGGGACCCCAGGTGTATGAGGTCCAGGGCTGGCATGCGGCGCAGGTACTCAAGCGCAAGAAGGAGTTTACCGGCTCGTCATCATAAAACAACGCGCCCCCGCGGTCCACCGCGGGGGCGCGTTTTCTTCCGGCCCTTAGAGCCTCACTATCGTCTTCCCCTTCGCTCACCGTCATTCCGCCGGCTTGGCGCCGAGCGCCCCGCACTGCTCCGCTCCGGACGCGATGAGGAGTGTCCTTCAGGCGCACTGCGCATCGTGGGACGGTCCACCTGTGGCGACGATCGCCGTTCGATTTCGCGTCCGCGGTTGCCGTTCGAGAAACGTTCGCTCTCGCGATCGAATCGCCGCGGCCGTTCCGCCGGAGCTTGCCGCTCTACAGATTCTCTTCGGGGCTGTTCCACCGAACGCCTCTCTCTGGTACCCGGGTTCTGCGTGCCACCGAGACGCTCGTCCTTGCGCTGTGCGCGGTAGGAATTCATCCGTTCAACATCCCTCCCTGCCTCGCGCGCATTTTGCCGCTGACGGATGTCCATGGATCGCACGTCAAGTGACGGCATCCTTTCCTGCTCTTTCACTGCCGGTGGACGCTCGTCATCAAAGTCCCTGCCCCGCTCTTCGATCCGTGGACGGTAGACCCCGATCTGTTCCCGGTCACCAGTGCGGCGTACGCGTGCTTCATCTCTCCCACCCACATCGACGAGCGGCGTGCGCTCCAAACGTATGTTGCCCCGTCGCTCCACATGGCCCGCGTCCGGCCCACGCGACACAATCCTGCCGTTATCGTACCGCACGCTGCCGGCTGTTCTTGTGCGACCGATGAACCGCGCGTTGTTCTCACTCCGGTAGACGTACTTGTTCACGCCTGGACTATTGATGTAGCGACAATCAACAAACGACCAGTAGTGGTACGGGGTTGCCCATTGCCTCATGTAGTGCACGCCAAAATGTGAATTGAATACGGCATACGGACCCAGAGGTGCCCAGCCGACATAGTCACCGCCGTAGCGCCACTCCACCCACGCAGGTGCCCAGTCATAACCTGGAATCCATATCCATCCGTAGTAGTCATCATAGTACCATCGGCCATAGTGATACGTCGCCCATGCCCATGGCTCCTGGGAATCCCAGTACCAACCATCATCGGTCCATATCCAACGCCCATCCCAGTAGGGGCGCCACCCTGCACCCGTGTGCATCGGTCGCCACGCATAGGTCCCCCCTTCTACACTGATCCACTCACCATTGCCGGCAAGACCGTTGTAGAAAACACCAAAGGACACCCCAACTCCGGCGGCTGCCGGTGGAGTGCCGCTTGCGAAGGCCAGCAATGCGATGACAATCAGCACAAGACTTCTCGTTTTCATTGGATCCTCGTCGCTCATTGGACCAAACTCCTGCTTCTGTACCACCAACCGGCGTGCCATGTCAGAACAGCCAAATTCAGGCGAAATAATGGGGTCTTGCTAGGGGGAATCGTCCAAATTTTGGGGCAGTGCACTGTATTCTGCACACCCGGGGGGTCAAAAGCCGCAGAGCGGGAAAATCATCAAAGGTCGGAAAACGTTGCACCAATTCTCGCGTTCTACGTGCCGCGCAGGAGAAACATCATGATGCCTTTCTGTACGTGAAGGCGATTGCGGGCCTGCTGGAGTGCGACGGACTGGGGTCCGTCAAGTACATCGCTGGTGATCTCTTCTCCGCGGTTCGCCGGAAGGCGGTGCATGACGAGGCAGCCCGGCTTTGCCTGACGCAACAGCTTCGCGTCAACCTGGTATGGTTTAAACACCTTGGCGACTTTTCCTCTTGCTTCGCCTTCACCGTGCGGCCAGACATCGGTGTACACGACATCAGCGGCCGTGACGGCCCGTACAGGATCCTCGATGATTTCAAGAGTGCTCAAGCCTGCAGTCTGCGCTTCATCCAGAATTCGCGGATGTGGTTCGTGACCCGGTGGACAGGCGCAGACGATGTGCAGCGGGAACTTGGCGGCCAGTTCGAGCCAGGAGTTCGCAATGGTGTTCCCGTCGCCCACGAACACGATCCGGCTGGAGGGGCTGAAACACCCATGTTCCATCAGAGTGAACGCATCGGCAAGGATCTGGCATGGATGGACAAGATCCGTCAGCGCATTGATCACGGGAACAGTTGCGCTTTCCGCAAGCTGCACACATGTCTGGTGCCTGATGGTCCGTGCAACGATGAGTTCACAATACTGCGAGAGAATGAGCCCGATATCATGCACGGACTCCCGGGTGGCCATGCCGATGGTCTCCTGCTGAAGGAAAATCGGATGACCTCCCAGTTGTGCGATGCCGACTTCGAATGAGACGCGTGTGCGTAGCGATTCGCGTTCAAAAACAAGCGATGCGGTCCACGGGAGCTTTGGAGCAGAACTTGTGCCGGGGTCCTGCATTGACTTCGTCAATGCGAAGACTTCTTCGAGATCATCGCGCTTCCACTGCGCGAAGGAGACGAGGTCGCGTTTCATGGTCATTGACAGTCGTCATTGTGGACGGAAAAACTGGAATGGACTCCGGCAGGGGAACAGAAAGGCGGGGCGTGGCATAGCGCCAGCCCCGTGCTCGCTTCGTCAGAGTCCCTGGCCGGAGTTTGCGGTGTAGTGGGACAGCGCCGGCATGTGACTGTACAAACGTTCGCATTGTTGGCAAAGCCGCATCGCCGGGTCTACTTCGAGAAGATCCTGACCGATATCCCCTTTGCACGCGATGCACATACCGAACGAGCCTTCTTCGAGCCGCTCGAGCGCGCTGCGCAACTCGTCAATGCGCTGGTCGCTCTTGAATGCAAGGAGCGCGTCGATCTCACCGAGGGCTAACTGGCCGTTGACGAACGATTCGCGGGGCCACTCGATTCCATAGCCATCCAGCAGGTGATCATACAGCCTGACAAGGATGGCTTTGCGCAATACTCTTTTGCTCTTCATCATCGCCACCTCCCACCGTTTCGATCGCGCACGGGGTTGTCCTACGTCCGTGCATGAACTCACCCCCGCTCTGTCTCGCGTCCTCTCCATTTCAGGTGACGCATACGAACCGCTTTTTTCCGCGGCTACGCCTGTAATTTACGAAGAAAGAATGAAAAGTCAAGCCAAATCGCAAATTCCGACGACCCCAAAAATGGCCGGAACTTGAACCGTCATCCAGTTGTTTATATTATGAGGTATAATCACTTCACGTGTCACATTTTATCGGGAAACGATCAATGGTGAGGAAAAGTGCGATGAGCCTTATGGCATTGCTGATGGTGTGGGGAAATACCGATGCATTCGCAAAAACCGGAACCACTGAAGAGAAAAACATTTTTGCGTTTACCATGACGGACATTGACGGGAAAGCGATCCCCCTTGCGTCGTATGAAGGGAAGGTCTTGCTGCTGGTCAATGTGGCATCCAAATGCGGGCAAACTCCCCAGTACAAGGACCTCGAAGCGCTCTACAGGAAGTACAAAGACCAGGGATTGGTGATTCTCGGTTTCCCCGCCAACAACTTTCTCGGGCAGGAACCGGGGACCGATGCGGAGATCAAGGCATTCTGTTCAACAACGTATGACGTCACATTCCCCATGTTCTCCAAGATCTCGGTGAAAGGCGAAGACCAACACCCGCTCTACCGATACCTGACCTCGGATTCGACGAACCCGAAATTCGCCGGACAGGTGAAATGGAATTTCACCAAGTACCTCGTCGACCGCACTGGCAACATCGTCGGAAAATTCGGCTCAACGGTCAAACCGATGTCGGAAGAGATAGTGGGGGCGATTGAGGCGGCATTGCGTTGATGTATCACTCCCGCCCCGGGACTGCCAGGCGGGAGTGATATGGGGATCTACGTGCGACGCATCGTATGCGTGGCATATCCGTAAAATGCTTCCGCACATTCTGCCAGTGTCTCCGACAATGTCGGATGGGGATGCACTGATTCCGCAAGATCGCGCGCCGTGGCACCCATCTCGATGGCAACGACCCCTTCCGCTATCAGCTCACCTGCGCCGGCACCGACAATTCCGACGCCGAGGATACGTTCCGTTTCGGGATCGATGATGAGTTTTGTCAACCCATCCGTCCGGTCGAAACTCAACGCCCTTCCCGAAGCACTCCACGGGAACTTGACGACATCGACCTTGCGGCCTGACTCACGGGCATCATCTTCCGTCAATCCGCACCATGCGATCTCCGGATCAGTAAAGACCACCGCCGGGATGATAATGTGTTCGAACGAACTCGACTCCCCGGTGATGACCTCGACGGCGATGCGCGCTTCCTTCGTCGCCTTGTGCGCAAGCATGGTACCTCCAACGGCGTCGCCGATTGCCATGATATGGGGATCATCGGTTTCCTGCCGTGGATTGACAGCGATAAATCCGCGGTCGTTGCGCTTGACCCCTGTATTCTCCAGCCCCAGGTCGCCAAAGTGCGGAACCCTGCCGACGGAGACAAGGACTTC
>DAINBR010000038.1:0-13927 GCA_036732865.1 Bacteroidota bacterium
GCGCCGCCAGAAGCTCGGCATGCCTTCCCTGCTCGACGATCCGACCGTCGTGGAATACGAGCGCACGATTCGTCAACTCGTGGACTTGCAGCAACGCATAGGGATCAGATCGCAGGAAGCAATCCAGACTCCTTCGGCAGAACAGAGCTCCCCGAACACCGGGGTCGAGGCCTCCCCTACCCCAACCCCACAGGTGCGCGAGTACGATTTGGAGGCATCACCCCCGCCGGAATTTCAGTCGGCGACCGTAGAGCCCAGCGACATCCAGGCTCCGAGGAAGTCACGGCTTGGGCCAATTGTGGCAGCGGTTCTTCTTGTCCTCCTTCTCTGCATCACCGCTCTCGCACTTTTCAGCAGCCCTGATGATTCAGCGGAACCCGCAGACAAACAAGAGGCGACTATTCCCACTGGTACCGGAAACATGGGGGTGCGGGTCCAGCCAGGCCAAGACATGCCGGCGCCCTCTGTAGGATCTGCTGCTGCACTGGCCCCCACCCCGCAGAAGACGGAGACCGTGGCAAGTCCCGTTCAGGAAAGGCATCCTGGTGCAGAAACCCCGGTCCAGGAGAAAGAAGCGACCTCCGCAAGTCCACTGCAGGCACAACTTCCGGGTGCTGTGACTCCGATCGAGAAGCAAAAGGCGACTCCGGCGGTGCCAGTGCAGAAGAAGCTCTCCGACGCGGTGACTCCGACGCTGCAAAAGAATGCAGCTCCGCCAATCCCCGCTCAGGAAAAACCTCTTGCCGCAGCGCGTCCGGCAAGCACAGCCTACACTGAGAGCGACCCGCAAATCCTTCACCTTGAGCAACCGGTCTTCCCGCCGGAGCTCGTTGCATTGAAGGAGGGTGGAGAAGTCATCATCATGGTCCAGATTGACCCTGCGGGCAAGCCGCTACAGGCAATGGTGGCAAAAACCACTAACATGGCGTACAATGATTCCATCACCAAGGCGGTGATGAATTCGACATACCGCCCCGGGACAACCGCGGACGGGCCCACAACAAAGTGGATAACGATCCCGTTCAAGATCAAATAGGCGGGAGTCGGGTCAGAAATGAGTGAGACCCGTCTAATGATCAACGACGGGTCTCACAACAGGCCGTGCAGGAGCCTCACTACCAGGAATACCGGACAGTATACTTCACCACCTTTTCTTCGTCCTTCTTTATTTTCACAGGAAACCGCAGCGTCGACTGATCCACCTTTTCCCAGGTGGTGTTGGCATTCAGGATTTCCCACTGGCTCCAGCGCCAGGGGTGTTCGTACACCATCACTTCCACCTGTTCTGATTTGTGGTTTCGCACCTTGACTTCAATGCTTTCTTCCACAACATGTCCGTTGGAGTAGGACTTGAAATCTTTCTGCGCGCGCTCACCGACGATATCGAAGGCGTTGCCCAGATAGAGCCGGAGCTCTTCGTCTTTGGGAGTGTGGTCAATCTGGTCTTCCCCGATGAACTGCTCTTTGTTGTCGTCGTCACGCTTGTATACGCGCACTTTCCCTTTCGGCAGCGGGATACCAAGGCCGGACTTGTCATCGTTCTTAAACGTAACGTACACACCCACCTTGGGGTTGGATTGCTGGCCAAAGCTCCCCTGAGAGCGATACGAGTAATTGTTATACCAGTAGCGCCATTGGTCCGCAAGGCCATCGTAGATGAACATCTTCTTCGCAGCGACGTTCCGCCCTGACGTGAGCTCAATCTGTTTCGTTTCATTGTTGCCGACGCTCGTCCGCCTCTGCAGCGTGTACAGCTTGTACTCGAAGAGTTCGCTCTGTTTGAACTGGGGAGCCGCGGCTTCGTCAACTGCCATGGTCTTCGCCATCCGCATTGCACCGCCGAACTCCTCCTGCACCACATTGACATCTCCAGCGACGAGTTTCAACCCCGCATTGGTGAAACCCGTGCCGGATGAATTCGTTACTGTCACCCAACCGGTCAGGTCGAGTTTGGCATCATCGCTGGAGAGCAAAGCCACATAGTTCGCAGACCAGTTGAGGCCGCCGGCCAGGTAGCTGATCTCGGCCTTGTGGGTTCCCTCCTTAGTATTGGAGACAAGCCATTCGAGCTGGGGCTTGAGTATCAGGCCGTCCGGGAGACTTGGTAAGACCAATCGTCCTGCCGGACTTATCTCGATTTTCCCGTTGATGTCCGCCACCATTCCGCCGATCATGGTTTGCCCGGTGTAACCGGTTGCCAGTAGTTTTCCGCTCACCGTGTATTCTTTCTTGGTTTCGGGATCCACGCGGACGAATTCAACGGTCCTCCCGATGTAGCGTTCCAGGAGCTTGGACGGGTGTACGAGGTCGTACTGATAGTTCTGTTCAAGCACTTTGACAGCGGACGGTTCCGTTAGACTCAAGAAATGCAGGGATGTGCCGTCAATCGTGGCGGGAATATCCGGCAGTATCGCCCGACTCATCCCGCGTGGCAGATTCAATGACCGTTCCTCCCGGATCAAGGAGAGGTTCTGGTTGTAGATCGTCAGATCCACCGTTGCTCGTTCGCCGGCAATGTTGGTCTTCATGGTCTGCGCCGGGGTGACAGTGAGATCTGCGAGGATGAATGCCGCGAACAATAGTGCAACAGGGAGGTGTCTCATTGTTCTTCTCCGCAATGTTGAAAGATGAGTCTGTTTGTCGTACTTTGTGCCATTCACCTTCTGCGTGTTCATGTCATTAATAAGTGAAAGGTAAATGAAATCTCCGCTGCTTTTTTTAGAGAGCGATGCCCGGCTTCTGGATGGCATCCGGCGGGGAGACGAATCGTCGCTGGTGACGCTTTATGAAGTCCACCGGCGACCTATTACGGCACATGTGATGCGAAATAACGGCACCCAGGATGACGCGGATGATGTTTTTCAGGAAGCCCTTATCATTCTTTGGGAGCGCGTGCGAAGCGGCAAGTATGAGCATACTGCGGCCCTGGGGACTTTTCTGTATGCCACAGCACGGAACCTCTGGCTCCGCCGTCTTGCCCTCGCGCGGCGCGAGCGGCCGCTGGATGCAAACAGTGACTGCACCTCCAGCGACGATCCTTCACCCCTGGAAGATCTCGTCGCGAACGAGACCACCACTGCCGTGCGGGATGCCCTGGACAAACTGGGTGAACCGTGCCGCTCCCTTCTCGTGCTCTTCTATTGGGAAGAGGCGTCGATGGACGAAATAGCCCGGCAACTGGGTATGGCCAATGCCGCCACAGCGAAATCAAAGAAGTATCAATGCAAAGAGCAACTCAAACGTTTGATTGGAAGAACCACTGACAGCCATGAACGGGATTGAGAACAACCATCTCGAGCCGGACACAATCGAAGATGCCGTTCTGGGGCGTCTGACACCCGACGAGAGTTCGAGAGTCGAATCGCACGTGCGCGTCTGTGCCCGATGCAGGAAGGCAATGGAACAGGAACGCCTCATCGCCGCCGGAACAAAGGCGTGGGGCCGCGCAGCTATGAAGCAGAAGCTGGCTGGCCGTATTGCGATCGCAGCACGACAACGCACACCCTGGCCCCATATCCTCTCGGCAGCCGCTCTTCTCGTCGTTATTATCGGCGTCGGCGTGCTTTTCCGATGGCGCTCCCCCGACCAGGAGCCGGGTACATCGTTTTCCGACTCGGTCTTCACAGGCGAACCGACGAAAGACGCCCAACTGGCTCCGGCCCCTTCTGCAGTCTCCGAGGAATCCGCCCGGAGCCAAATCCGTGAACAGGTCTCCCCTGCGGACCGTGAAATCAGCCGGCCCGACAAGAAGGGTGGTCCCCGGACGGGAGCTCAGATCCTTGCGCCCGGCGTCGAAACGGCAGCAACGGAGGAACTGGAACAGCCGGTACTAGAACAGCAGGCGATGATGAAGTCAACCGCAACAGATGAAGTCGCAAAGGCACCTGACCTGAACGTTTGGGTGGAAGGCATACAGTGGAGCACTCCCTTCGCCAGCGGGATGCAGGCTCAGCCGGCCGGCGCATCGAACCAGGGGGTATCAGCCAACAGGCTTGAGGCACGTAGCAAGGCCGTCAAACACGAAATGGCGGCGTCACTCGTCTTCATCATTAACCAGCGTCCACGCGGGGAGTTGCACGACACTCGACCAGTGGGCTATGCCTCGGGGATGAACCCCGCGCACGTCGTGCGTGTGGGGGACACTCTGTACGTCACACTGTACCTGGATACTTTGTTGACTCCGGAACGGCTGCGGTCAACATTCGGACAACAGGCAACGCCGGATTCATTTCAGATCATGCTCCCCGACAGGATTCTCGGTTACAGAATTCCGGGAGGTATGGCACGGTAAGGTCGCACCGTGAAGCATGATCTGACTTCATATCCCTCCTCCCTGCTCCCCCCACTCAGTCTCTTTGCTGAAACCAAAGAGGGAGATACGTGCGGGCACCGTATCCCGGGATAGTCAAAATGTTGTCTACTTCAGCCGAATTGTCCGGGCCGTCAAGTGACGACCAGTGATGATAGTACCCCGCAACACGTACAAAACAGGTTCTGTGCATCCCCTTCGCAACTGGTGGAGCCGGATAGCAAAGCAGCACAGTATCTCCCATCATCGTTGTGAGGTAGCGGTCGTCCCGTGCTGCTATGAGCGGGATGCAATTCTCTCCTCCTGACCCGGTCGCAGTCGCCGCACTCAGCGTAACGCACTTCACAGGCAGATCTTTCGACTCATCCACCCCCAGGCGGTCGATGCGCCAGAGGTCTGCCGTGCACTCAAGGCGGACGCGAAGCACGCGTTGCTGAGGAGAAGGTACCGGCACGACAAGAATTTGTTCCTTTAGCAGCTCTTCACCCGAGTCCATGAACGCGCCGGCTTTCCGCCACTCTGAGCCATCCCAGACACTGACATGAAGCAAGCCCTCACGAAGGAGAAACCCGCGCATCTGGTTTCCCTTGGCGGAATCGTGCTCCAGCCTGCGTATCCACTGCCCGTACCCGCTGCCACAGAGCGCCGAAAGTCGCTCGAACGTGAAAGACGGCAGCAAGGTGTTTTGTCCCCGCAGGAGCAGTTTAACCGATGTTGCAGTGTCCTTCAGTTCGAACTTTGCTTCGAGCCGGTCGGTGAGCCCCGGGAGATCTCCGGTGAACTTCCCTGGTTTCTGACTTTCCCACAGGAGCCCGTCCGCCACCTTCACGGCTTCAAGTACCGATCCGGCCGATTCATCGATGCAGGTGACGGGGAGCATGCAAGACGCAATCGTGTGAAAAATCCCGTCGGCCGAAGCCAGGATCTGAACGCCTTCCTGGACATCTACAACGGAGAGTGCAAGCTCGTTCACGTAATCAGTTTCAAATCGCTCGTTCGTCAGTTTGATCATGTACAAGCCGTCGAGCGGCTTGATCCCATCCAGGCGATCAATCACCCTCCTTTCAGCTCCTTTGTAAATAGAACCGGCGAAAGTTTCGGACGTAAGGACAAACCCGGATCCATCAAATGCATAGATGAATGGGCAAGAATGCGTTGGCGGGTAAGTAATCTGATCATGTGTTTCGAGTCCGGTCCGGGGCTCCAGGGCCGTTCCTCCCAAGCCGAGGACTGACCCGACGAGGCCGGCAAAGACCACAGATTTGAAGAAATCCCCTTCTTTCAGATAAATGTACTCGATTGAATCGAGTGGGATCTCTCCCCCCAACCAGACGTCGTCAGGCGAGCTCAACGGTCTGCTGCACACCAGAGTGCTTTCCTGGAGTCGGTAGTCATCCAGTCGGTATTCAGATCCGTCGCGTGTGATTACGATGAGCGGTTGTTGATCCACACGCGGGCTGAGGTCAGACCGTTTTGTTATCTCGCGATACGTGTTGAGATAAGAACAGCCGGACATTGCCAGGAGGGTAGCAATGCTGGCGGCAACAAGAAAATTCCGGACGATCATGGCGTGGACCCTCCTGAGAAGTGAAACAGCATTCTCATGCCGGCCGAGAAGCTGGAGAAATTGGCGCTGCCCGGATAGTAGTCGGACGTCGCTGGTTTCACAAGATAGTATGAACCAATCAGGACTACTGACATGGCCTTTGCCAGTTCCCACTCCACCCCTCCACGCAATAAACCTCCAGTCTGTTGGACCTTCATCTCGATCCCGGTGAGTGTCCCGAATTTGAGCGAGGCGTAATAATTCGCTCCCACGGTTGCACGGAACACAACGACTCCGGGCCCGATGAAGGCCCGAAAGGAGTTGCTCTGTGAGAACGGCGGCATGTAGTATACTCCCAACGACCCTGCGTAAATCCGGCTCTTCTCCTCGAAATTCCATCCCCCTTCAAGCTCTACCCGAATCTCCGGCACGAAATCTACCCCGAATGAGACACCAGCGAGCGGCGAAGTAGGGCTCGTGATACTACCTTTGCCGATTTTGACACCTTGCGCAAGATAGTCTGCTTCCTTGCGCCTCAATACCTCCTGAAGCCCATCGAAGTTCGGATTGTACGAGCTGATGCCGATTGTTCCGAACAAGTGAGGGTAGAAGCGCTTTTCAACGCGATCATGCCGGTAGGCGTGGGGCAAGATATCCGACTGCTCGTGAGATGATCGCGCCACTGATCCGGGACCCCCCTTGAGGGAGTCTTCCCTGCTGAATTGTGCATTCGCGGGCGACATCGCCGCACAGAAGAGGAGAGAAAAAATGATTTCGCGCATTGCGCACCTCCGGAAGCGATCTACTTCAAAAGCATCATTCGCTTGGTCTCGACAAACGATCCGGATTCGATTCTGTAGAAGTATGCCCCGCTCGGTTGATGAGTAGCATCCCATCTCGCTGCATGCAAACCGGCCGGCGTCTCATCGTCCACCAGTGTAGCCACTTCCTGGCCCAAGGCATTGAACACCGTCAACCGTGCGTGTCCCCGGGCGGGCATTGAGAAGTTGATCGTCGTGGAAGGATTGAACGGGTTCGGAGTGTTTTGCGCAAGAGCGAACGTCGTCGGAGCGCCAAGCTGATCGATGGATTCCACAGCTTCCTGTGTTGCGTCGTGAGCGAGTATCGGCCAGCCATTACGAATGCCATTCTCCCGCATGCCTTGCTCGACGAAGCAAAGAGTCATGGAAAGCTCTTTTGCATAGTCGTGCTTCACGACCTTGATGGCAGCCCTGATGAATTGCCCGACCTGATCCGGCGTTACGGTTACGTCGATCAAAGGGAACAATGGCGCAAGGTTGGCTTCAATATACTCTTCCGCGACAGGAGCCATCTGCTGAGAGAGCATCTCGATCGTTTGTCTCTCAGGCAAGCAGAATGCCATTCCATACTGGATGATGTATTCTCGATATCCCTGTTCGACTGCTTTGATTGTCTGTTCTGCTGCTTCCGGCGGCATCGAAGCAAGATAGCTCGCATACGCTGCTGCGAGGAGGTCACCGGCGCACGCTGGACGGAGTTTCGCAGCGAGCACCATACGAGCGCCGATTGCCGGGTCCAGGTTGCGCTTGACGAGCAGGTCGACAGCAGTCTCCGAGAGATCATGACCGAGTTCGAGCGATACACCCATCGCGTACATCTCGACTTCTTCTGCGGGAACGCCACCCCCAACTAAAATCCCTGCCACTACCGGAGCCAACTCCTGCATCAACTCCACACCTTTCTCCACCGCATAGCCACCCGGCTTCCCTGTTGCCGGGTTCACGAAGGACGGAAACGTGAAGCTTTTTATGTGCGCCGTGTAGTCCGCACCCCAGGTCTGATTGTGCGTCATGAATCCAAGCGCGAGAGATTTCTGGATACGACCACTCGCCGCCTGCCAGACATTCATTGCATTGTCATGAGTTGGCTCGTAGAGGCCCTGGAGATCCCAAACAAGGTTGAAGCAATCGGGAAGAAGGCTGCCATACATCTCGTTCATGTTTGGCGTGCCGAACTTCACGCCGAGCTGCTTGGCGAAGTAGACGTGTGTCGCATTTCCCCAGCCGAATGCGAATTGTACGCACACAAATGCAAGCACCAACGGGGCAAGAAATAGTCTCCGTGTCTTCATTGCAGGATCTCCTTCTGGTTGTGTATGAACTGAAGATTGGTCTGTGACAATCTTCCTGGTCCATCAGGAATCACGTGCAAATGTAGCCAGCGGCCCTGGCCGCCATGTCACGGAAATGTCAAAGGACTGACATAATCTGCATGAAGGGATCCCCGCCCGGACGAAGGTCAGGCAAAAAAGTCATGGAATCAACCACCCCACCCCTTTTATGTCCAATACTTGACGAATCTTTGACAATCCTTTCCCTCATAACACTTAATTTTCCACCAGGAATTTAGAGGAGTTCACCGATGCAAACTCCACTCGTCTCTCTCCGCGCCATGTGGATCACCATGCGCCCGTATCTCCTGTTCGTTTCAGGCATTACGGGCATCGCCGGGATGGCGCTCAGCTCCACTGCCTCAGCTTTGCCGCTGTTCCTCGTTTTCGTCGCATCATTCTTTGCCTATGGCTTTGGCCAGGCACTCACGGATTGCTTCCAGACCGACACTGATTCGATCTCCGCCCCTTACCGGCCGCTCGCAGCAGGAAAAGTCTCACGCACCGCAATTCTCGCCATGAGCCTCCTCGGGCTTGCCGCGTGCGTTGTCATCTTGGCCCTCCGAAATCCCTGGAATCTCGCGATCGGGCTCACCGGCGCCGCCGGTCTCGCAACGTATACCACGTTCAAACGCCGCTGGTGGGGCGGCCCGTGGTACAATGCCTGGATCGTGGCCGGTCTCTGTGCTATGGGATTTCTCGGGGCAAACGGCAAATCACCATCCGTGTTCCCAGCAGCATTCCTCCCTATGCTCGCCACAGTCTTCTTCGGCTACGCAAACTTCGTTCTCTCTGGGTACTTCAAGGACATCCGTGCTGACGCTGCCACCGGGTATTTTACATTCCCCGTAACCTTCGGACGCCGGCCAGCCGCAGTTGCCAGCGACTTTCTCGCCGCACTCTTCCTGGCCTCGTCAATCTGGGTCACCATCACAGTGCTGCACTCGACGCAGCCGGAACTCGGTCGGCTCTTTGCGCTGATCTTCGCCGTCCCCGGTGTCACGTATCTCGTAACCGCTCAGATCCAACTCCATCGAAATCGCGCAGATCAGGAGGCATACGCACCAATCCTCCGCGTGGTCAACGCTTATATACTCATCCTTTCTGCCCTGGCCTCACTGTTGCGCCCGGAATGGACTCTTCTCCTCGTTGTCCACTACTCTCTCTATATTATGATCCTCTCCCGCCGCCCGGAGGTATCACAGATATGATGATTTTGCTCAATCCACGGGCAGCAGGAGGAACGGCGCCGGATAAGTGGCGCAGGGTCTCTGCGGTGCTCCCTCCCTTTCACGAAAAGATTGAACTCCGTTTTCTGGACGCACAGACGGATGTGGACAAGATCGTGGAAGATGCTGCCATGCAGGGGGAATTGCACTATGTTGCAGCCGGAGGCGACGGGACCGTCAACACTGTCGTCAATGCCCTCATGCGTCTTCCGGAGGGACTGCGCGGGCGCGTCGTGTTCGGCGCCGTGGGATTGGGTTCAAGCAACGACTTTCACAAGCCGATTGACGCCGACCATGCCATCGAAGGCATCCCGGTGAGAATGAACTATGCGCGTCCAACACGGCGCGATGTTGTGCGCGTGAAAACCGGATACAACGGTCAATCGTCTGTTCACTATTTCCTGATCAACGCAAGTGTCGGTGTCACCGCTGAAGGGAATGCCCTTTTCAATAAACCAGATTCACTCCTGTCCTGGCTGAAGATGCACACGACACCATTAGCGATCCTGTACGCGGCACTTCGTGCGCTTGCATTCCACCAGAACCGTCTTCTCACCATTGAATCGCCGGGGCGCCCTGCGCGCCGTTTGCGCTTGACAAATCTCGGTATTGTCAAGAATCCTCATTTCTCGGGCTCACTGCGCTATCATACTCCGGCTCACTATGATGACGGCAGCATGGGCGTGTTCGTGGCAGAAGAGATGAACCTGCTTGAACGCATCCGTCTCTTCGGAGCCCTGTCATGTGGTGATTTCAGTCGCCTTGCGAAAACACTCGCTTGGCAGTCTTCTCAACTAACCATTGCAGCTTCGTCATGCTTTCCGTTGGAACTTGACGGTGAGATCCATCAGACGAGTCGCGCTGAATTTTCCGTGCTACAGGGAATCCTACAGGTGTGCTCATGATGCAACAAATACATGAAAATGCCTTCATTGCCCGTCTGGCATCATTCCTTCCCCGTCAGCCGGCCCAACTGAACGGTGTACAGGAGAGCGATGCAGAATTGATACGACTGCCCGGAGAGGCGCATCACGTCCTTGCTGTCACCACGGACGCGATCGCTGAAGAAATCGAAACCGGTCTCTATACCGATCCCTACCTCATCGGCTGGATGACGGTGATGGCAAATCTTAGCGATCTTGCGGCAGTTGGTGCGGATCCGATCGGACTTCTTGTGGCAGAGACACTGCCGCGCGATGCTTCTGAGGAGGATCTTATCGCGCTCCAGACGGGGATCCGCGATGCGTGCGCACGGTGCGGCACCTCCGTGCTGGGAGGAGACACAAACTTCAGCGACAGCTTCCGCACAACCGGGACGGCAGTGGGACTCATAGCCAATGCTTCACCTCTCATGCGCGTTCGATGCACACCGGGCGAGGTTCTGTTCTGTACAGGCCGTCTCGGCACCGGGAATGCCTACGCGGCCCGCCGGCTAACTGGCATCGCCGATCCGGATCCCGCACCGTATCGCCCGGTCGCTCGCCTGAAGGAAGGCCTCTCTCTTCGCTCTATTGCTTCCGCCTGCATGGACTCCAGCGACGGCCTTTTTGCCACACTTGACCAGCTCGGGCGGCTCAACAATTGCGGATTTGAGCTGGAGAATGGGTGGGAAGACAAGATTGCGTCTGGAGCTTCACGTTTCGCCGCGAGTTCCGGGCTGGATCCCTGGATGCTCTTTGCCGGCCCCCATGGAGAATTCGAGCTCGTATTCACTGTTCCCGAACTCCTTATATCTGCATTGCACCGGGGCGCCGCCAAGGCGGGATGGACACCCCTTCGGCTCGGCAAGGTGACCAGAGACGCCGGTATCGGCCTGGGTGGCTGGGGTCATTTCGACCCGGACGACCTCGCAGCAATTAGAAATCACCCTTTGACCAATAGTGCCGAAGTCCGCTCGTTCCCTCGTTTTTTGTCCATTTTGGCCGAAAGATGCAGGAATTCGACCAAAAGATGACAAAACGGTGACATCTCCCTACCCTTCACACCGTAACTTGCAGTAGTTACACAACGGGAGATCGACCATGAAAATCGACGGTGCTTATCAGGGTGGTGAGAATTTCGACCTGCGAGATGTCTTGCTGAAAGGACGTTCGCTTCCCCTTCCCGAGCGGACCTCATTTTTTCAGGGATTCCTGCAGGATTTGAAGCAGCGCGAAGAGAATCTCTATATGCGATGCCTCAGCTCACCCTCAGACCGCGAAGTCACGGTTTTGGATTCCTCGTCGGGCTCTGAACGTAAGATGTTGATGTTCGGCTCTAACAACTATCTGGGTCTTGCCACACACCCGCATGTCATCCGGCAAACGGCCGCCGCAGTTCAGAAGTTCGGAGCTGGCCTGGGCGGGCCGCCACTCCTCAACGGATATACCACACTGCACCGCGAGCTCGAAGAGCGCCTCGCCGCACTCAAGGGGACGGAGGACGCCATGATTTACTCGAGCGGCTATGGCGCAAATGTCGGCCTGGTGTCGGGATTGACGGGAAAATCGGATATCATATTGTATGATGCATACAGCCACGCATCCTTCTGCGACGGCATTGCCCTGTCCGGTGCACAGTCGTTTCTCTTCTCGCACAACGATCTCTCACATCTGACCATGCTCCTTGAGCGTGCCCGAACCCGTCCGCATAACGATATCTATGTCGGCGTCGAGGGTGTCTACTCAATGGATGGGGATCTTGCACCGCTGAACAACATCCTCGCGCTCTGTGATACATATGGAGCGCACCTGATGCTTGATGACGCTCACGGCACGGGAGTGATGGGAAGACACGGACGAGGCAGTGCCGAGCAGGCAGGGGTGGAGGGCCGCATTCCGATAACGATGGGAACATTCAGCAAAGCATTCACTGCCACGGGAGGTTTCGTGGCTGCAAGCAAGGCAATCACCGACTACCTCAGGTACTTTGCGCGGTCGTACATGTTCTCTGCTTCACTCCCGCCCGCAACGGTCGCAACGGTCCTCGCCGGATTGGATGTTCTGGAACGAGAACCGGAGAGGCTCCTTCGCCTTCATGAGAACGTGGCATATGCGGCACAGCACCTTCGGAGTATGGGATTTGCCACACCCGCACAATCAGCAATACTCCCTCTTCGAGTACCGCAGGGAATGGACATCCGTCAGGCATCCAGGGTATTCCACGAGAGGGGAATGTTCGTCAACTCTATCGAGTATCCTGCTGTCCCTGTTTCTCAGCAGCGATTCCGCATCAGTATGATGGCTACGCACACACACGGAGATATAGACCGCTTGCTCGAAGTTGTAGAAGAAGTCTGGTCACTCCACCGCCATGACATGAGGGAGTCCGCAGATGAGGCACATCAGCGCAACGCCGCCTGATCGGAAGAAGCTTCTGATCATAGTTCTTTTTCAAAATCTCGGAGAGAACAACCCGTACTACGCACAGAGTCCGGCACCGCCATTGCCCGGAATTCTTCTGGCCGCCCTCACGCCGGATATTGTCGACATCGAGGTACTGCACGAAATGGTCCGGCCGATTGACTACGACACCGATGCAGACTTCATTGCGCTCAGTTTCATGGATTATCTTTCGCCGCATGCATACGACGTGGCTGCCCGGTTCCGGGCAATGGGAAAGATCGTGGTCGGCGGAGGGAAATTCGCATCCACGTTCCCCGACGAAGTACAACCGCACTTTGATGCAATCCTGATCGGGGAAGCGCAGGAGGTCTGGCCACAGATGGTAAGAGATATGGTCAACGGCGCGCTCAAGGAACGATACGAGGCGTCGTCATCACCGTCCCTCGAGAACATACCCCCGCCCCGCTACGACCTTGTCGAAAAAGTGTATGCGACACCCATGGTCACGGAGGCCACGCGAGGGTGCCCACATCCCTGCACATACTGCCAGCTGAACATCAAGCGGATGCCTTTCCGTCAGCGCCCGATCGCAGACGTCGTTCGTGACCTGTCAGCGACAAAAGCCCTTCCATGGCATAAGAGAAAAATGGCGATGCTGCTGGACAACAATCTGGGCGGGGACCTTGCGTACGCCAAGAAGCTGTTGCGCGCAATTGCAGGGCTCCGGCTCTGGGGACTGGGCGTGCAGTTCAGCATCGAGTGCCTGCGTGACGATGATTTTGTCGAGGCCCTTGCGGAGGCAAACTGCCGCATGGCATTCATCGGGATGGAATCTCTGGAACCGAAGAGCCTTGCCGCCGTGCAGAAGCGACAGAACAATGTGACGGAGTACCGGTCGGCGTTCGAACGGCTCCATCGCCGCGGAATTCTAACGTTCACCGGATACATGTTTGCGCTCGACGAAGACACGGCGGAATACTACGATCGGCTTCCTGGGCTTCTGAAAGAGGTCGGAACAACCGTGATTCTGCCGTCGATTGCAATCCCACTGTACGGCACTCCTTTGCACAGGCAGATTGTCGGCGAAGGACGTGTCGTCGACCGGGACCTCTCACACTACGAGGGTGATCACATCGTGTTCCGGCACAAGCATCTCGACGACACTCAGATCCATGAAGCATACGCCCGGGTCACGATGGGCTTCTACAGATGGAAGAACATACTTGGGCGCTGGGTGGGTTTCATGGGAAAGCAGCAGAAACGGGGACCGTGGCGGGCGTTTGTCCTCCAGCTTCTCATCGTGACATTCATCTACCTGAAGTTGTCGCTCTTCCAGCGACACCATGCATTGGTGAGAATCAAGGGTGC
>DAINBR010000039.1:0-1240 GCA_036732865.1 Bacteroidota bacterium
TTCCGTGGTCAGGATCATTCTAAACCGTGGATCCGGGCTATCAGGTCCTGATAAGGAGGCCGGAGCACACCCCTGTCCGTGACAATAGCCGTAATGAGATCGTGAGGCGTCACATCGAAAGCCGGGGCGTACACCCGTACACCCTGTGGCGCCACGCGAATCCCTCCGAAGTGCGTCACCTCCGCCGGATCCCTTTCCTCAATGGGTATGTCTTTGCCTGTCTGTGTGCCCGCATCGAACGTGGAGAACGGTGCGGCGACATAGAACGGCACTCCGTGACGTCGGGCCATTACAGCCAGCGGATACGTTCCCACTTTGTTGGCTGTATCGCCATTTGCCGCAATGCGGTCGGCCCCCACGATCACCGCCTGCACCTGTCCCTCCCGCAGGACGCTCGCTGCGGTACTATCGGTTATCACCACGACCTCAATGCCTGCCCGCAGCAATTCCCAACTCGTCAAGCGTGACCCCTGAAGCAGTGGACGAGTTTCATCGACGTACACGCGCCGGATCTTACCCTGGCGATGGGCGGTAGTCACAACGCTCAGCGCCGTTCCCTCACCCGCGGTCGCAAGGGCACCGGCATTGCAGTGTGTAAGAACGGTGGTTCCCTCGCCGAGCAGCGCCGACCCGTATTCCCCGATGAGGCCGCAGGCCTCGACATCTTCCGTCTGGATCGAGCGCGCATCACGCTCCATCCGCTCGAGGAGCTCGCGGTCATCATCACCGGAGGCGGCCATCCACGTCGCCCTCATGCGGTCCAGCACGTGAAAAAGATTCACTGCGGTAGGGCGCGTCGATGCCAGGAGAGTGGCGGCACGGTCAAACCTGGATGCCAGCGAGGTCTCTCCAGGGCGAGGCGGCTCGCGGAGCCCCAGCACGATACCAAACGCAGCGGCCACGCCGATGGCGGGCGCCCCGCGGATGCGCAATGCCCTGATCGCCTCAGCGACGACCCGGATGTCATCCGTCTCTACGTAGCGCTCTTCAAGGGGAAGCAGCGTCTGATCGATAAACCGCACAGTCCCGTCGATCCAATCAACCGCCTTCATGCAGCTTCAATCCTCATCAAAACGGGAAAGTTCCCTGAACTCGCGAAAGCGGTCCTGGATGCTGAGGTATTCCTTTTCATATTTTTCAAGGACAAATAAAAGTTCATTTAAAGAACACATTATTGCTGTTATTATCTTATTATCTGCTGCATTAAAAATACTTTGATGAAATAAAAACCCTGAGTACA
>DAINBR010000039.1:1250-13795 GCA_036732865.1 Bacteroidota bacterium
ATCAAAACGGGAAAGTTCCCTGAACTCGCGAAAGCGGTCCTGGATGCTGAGGTAGGTGAGATCGGAAAGCCCCGCGACCCCGAACTTCTCCACACAAAATGATGCAAGTGCGCTCCCGTAAATGACCGCGCGCTTCAGGTTTTCCTCTGACATGTCTTCGGTCCGGGCCAACCACCCGACAAAGCCACCTGCAAAAGAATCCCCCGCTCCGGTGGGGTCGAAAATATTCTCCATCGGGTATGCAGGTGCGGAAAAGACCACCTGCTCTGTTAACAACAGTGCGCCATGTTCCCCTTTCTTGATGATGACGACAGCCGGTCCCATTCCCCGGATGACCTTCGCCGCCTTCATCAGATTGGGTTCCCCTGACAAGAGCCGGGCTTCAGAATCGTTGAGGATCAATACATTAATCATCTTCAACGTTTCCAACAGCTCCGCACGCTTCCCGTTGATCCAGTAGTTCATGGTGTCGCAAACAACCAGACGGGGATTCTCCATCTGAAGCAACACCTTGCGCTGAAGGACCGGATCGATATTGCCGAGACAGACGTTTCGCGTCTTCCGGAACTTCTCCGGAATCTTTGGATCGAATGTCTCGAAGACATTCAGGTCCGTGTACAGGGTGTCACGCTCGTTGAGGTCGTAATGATATCGCCCGGCCCAGCGAAATGTCTTCCCTTCCTTGATGACCTCCAGCCCTTCCAAGTCGACCTTTCGATCTTCCAGAAACGACAGACCCTCACCGGGGAAATCGCCCCCGACAACCCCGACGAGGCGGATCGGGCTGACGAAGTAGCTTGCTGCCGCCGAGATGTACGTCGCGGAGCCGCCGACCGCTTCCTTCACCGCGCCGAACGGTGTTTCGATCGAATCCAGGGCGAGTGAACCGACAACTAAAACGCTCACGGAGGTCTCCTCAGATTTAGTGCGCACCGGACTCTCCCTGTGCATTCCGGGAGGACACCGGCAAAAGCAGATAAATATACGGAAACTCTTCGGCCATTTCAAGAAATCGGAATATACAACCGGGCCGAAGCTTCCTCTCCGCGGACGATGAGAGTGTCAACCATCTCCACGACCGCTCGATGACTGGGCCACACAAGCCGACGCCTTGCCTGCGTGAGCGGAAGCCACGCAAAGTCGCAGTGTTCGTCAGAAATCTTCACCTCAGCCGCGGCATCCGCCTGTGCAGCAAATACCGGACAGTGATGCAGCGCTCCGCCGTTACGGTCATAGAAAGAGGTCAACACCGGGACTGACCAGAAATGCAGTGGCACGAGACCCGTCTCCTCCTGCATCTCGCGAATGGCAGTCCGCACCCCCCTCTCCCCTTCTGTGACCGTGCCGGTAATGAGCTGCCACATCCCCGGGTGAATCCCTTCATGAAGTGACCGTTTCAACACAAGGTACTCAATCGCGTCATTGAGAAACCGGAACACACACACTTCCACGATGTTGCTGACAACGGGAATCATATGTGCCTCCATGTGCCGCGGCGGACCGGCCGGTACGCCGTGTATCACGGCGCCGGACGTACCGCGTTCCGGATTGAGGCAGCCGCTGCTTCCGTGGCGGCCTCCGCAACAATCTCAAGATGGCACTGGATCGGTCCGGACGCAAGTACGAAACTTACATCACCATCGTGAGACGTATGAACGGGCTTGACGGCACGGGCAAAGCCGTCATGCATTCGTTGCGCAACCCGGTTCGCATCCACTTTCGTCAATGCGGCGTTCGTGACGACTGCGACGAGAGTGGTGTTGGATAATGGCGCGGGCGCCAGCGCGACGATGCTCATGTACGTCGTCCCCTCAGCAACCCAGGTGCCGTCGGGATTCCGGGCCCCGGCAATGATTCGCCCGTCATCCTCCCGCACGTCGCCTATAGCATTGACAACGGCGATTGCCGTCACCTGCAGCTCCCTGATACGCACCGTTGCATAACCGAGCCCACCACCCATCGCGGTCGCAGGGCCGTGCCACTTACCGACGCTCGTCCCGGTACCGGCTCCAATCTTTCCGCCCCCGCCCTCGTCCTCCCGGGCCGATGCGCAGGCGTTGTATCCGCCGACGGCTGTCGGCCGCACTGAGGGGGAACCGACGTTGAGATCGAAGACCACGGCCGCTGGAACAATCGGTACCCGACCCCAGGGTGTCTTGTATCCGATATCGTGCTCCTCCAGGTACTTCATCACTCCATCCGCCGCGGCCAGTCCAAAGGCACTCCCTCCGCCCAGGAGAACGGCATGGACTTCCTGTACGGACTTCTCGCTCCCGAGGAGAGTGAGCTCCCTGCTGCCGGGGGAACTCCCCCGGGCATCGCACCCCCCTACCGTTGCCGGAGGGCACAGAATGACGGTGCACCCGGTGCATGCCTGCTCATCGGTCCAGTGCCCAACGCGGAATCCCGGAGGAAATTGTGGCATCGAAGGCAACTCCAGCCTACCTGCTGTTCATAATGCCCGCCAGCACAATCCCGCATGCAACGCTGACGTTCAGGGACTCTGCGGCGCCATGGCGACGGATCGCCAGACGTGCGTCCGCTGTCTGCATGAGCCCCGGTGAGATCCCCCGTGCTTCGTTGCCGAGCATCAGAAAGATCTTCTCTTCATACCGGATCTCATCGGTATATGTGGCACCGTCGGCGGCGGTCGCGTACACTGTGTACCCCGATTTCTTGACCTGCGGCAGCATCAGGGGGAGCTCATGATCCGTGAGAATGGGAAGATGGAAAATGCTGCCAACGGTGCTTCGCACGACCTTGGGGTTGTAAGGCTCGACACAGCCATTACCGAGCAGCAGTGCATCGACACCGAACCAGTCACATGTGCGAATGATTGCACCGAGGTTACCCGGATCCGCAATCCGGTCGAGTGCGACAATCACCGACCGGCTCCCCTCTTTCCGCAGAACCTCTGCGAGCGTCCATTGCTCCTGCTGCATCACCGCAACGATTCCCTGTGCGGTGACGGTCTCGGATATCTGGTCCATTTCGCGCGGGGTGATTTGATGGACCGCTGGTGCCCGCCGTCTGGCTTCGGTGACCAGAGCTGTTCCTTCGGCATCGGACAGCAATGCCCCGGTATAGTAGAGCTCCAGCATTGGGAACCGGGACCGTATCGCCTCGCCGACGCCACGCACACCATCTACTATGAATTGCCGGGTGGCATCCCGATCCTTCTTCCGGGCCAGGCTCTGCAATGCTCGGATTTTCGCTTTTGTGAGTGGCACGCGTGAGGTTCTCCGGCTGTCCGGAGAAATGATAACCAACAGGTGGGCGAGAAGCAAGGCGGCCTCATCTCCAATGCAACTGGCGTATCATTCTCCCGTTCGTTGCCATGAACACCGCCCCCGACTCATCAGTGCGGAAAACCTCGACCCCGGCTCCCTCGAGGCGCTGCACAGTCGATCCGGCGGGATGACCGAAGCGGTTTGTCCTGCCCACCGAAATGAGCGCGAATTCGGGACGGACTACCGAGAGAAATTCTTCGCCTGTCCCTGCCTTGCTGCCGTGATGTCCGATCTTCAGTATAGCGGATTCCAGAAACCCACCGAAGCACGAGACAAGGCGGTTTTCTTCATCCCGTTCTGCGTCACCCATCAAAAGCACGGACACGCCGCCGAACTGCATCTTCACCACGAGTGATTGATTGTTCAGATCGCCGGGTGTGTTCGAATCCACCTCTTCCGGATCAAGCACGTAGAACCTGCACAGCGAGTCCCCGAGGATATCACCTCGAGAGGCCACGGTGACCGGTACCTCAATCCGGTCGAGCAGGGCGCCGGCAGTGCGCACGATATGTGGAGGGACTACCAACCGGCGGACATTGCACGTTCGGAGCACCTGCATGAGACCGCCGGCGTGATCGTCATGGAAATGGGTGATGATGACCGCGTCCAGGCTCTGCACGTCGAGCCGCTTGAGAAGCGGTACGACGGATGTTCCCCAGGGGCTCCCGTCCCGCGACGGGGGACCGGTGTCGACCAGCACGTTCTGCCCGCCCGGCGATTGGAGGAGTATGGCATCGCCCTGACCCACATCGATCATGACGATCCGGCATTCCCCGGCCATGAATTCCGCAATATCCGCGGAGGGCCAGAATAGGCTCACGTTTATTGCAGCCAGGGACGCGATGAACATCCGCCGGGCAAGAGGTGGGTTGCCCAGAACGATGAAACATGCCAGTACTGTGTAGTATGAGAGCGCATCAATCGGCCGGAACCAGAGCGTGTCCACGGTCGCCCAGGGGACCGACGCTGCACGTTCAGCCCCTTCGATAGTCAGCATCAATACCAACCGGTTCAGCGAGGCATAAGACGAAGCGACCCACTCATGTATCGGGGCTACCGCCGCCGATATGATACCAAGAACCACCGACACGCCGGTGGCCGGCACGATGATCAGGTTCGCGATGAATCCGACGATCGAGAGACGGCCAAATGCCATTCCGGTCAAAGGCAATGTCCCGACGGACGCCGCGATGGAGACGGCAAACAGGCTATACGCCGTTCGCACAACCCCCCACACGAGTGTCCTGTGCCCACGGTGAGTGACCATACCCAGCAACCGGGGAGTCAGCAGCAGGATGGCGATGACCGCGCCAAACGAAAGCTGGAACCCGATGTCGAACAGCTGTCGTGCATCTGCAGTGAGCATAATCAGGGCAGCAAGACCAACACTCTGCAATGGATGGACACGTCGGCCCACGGAATCGCCCAGGAACAAGGAGAGCGCCATGATCGTGGCCCTCACAACAGGCGGTTGGGAACCCGTGACGAGCATGTACATAACGAGCGCGCATGCCATGAGCAGGCGGCTCACGGCTTTCGAGACCCGGAAAAAAGAAATGACCGCCAGTACTGCTCCGGCAACCACTGCGACATTGGAACCCGACACTGCCAGGATGTGCGCCACTCCCGAATCGAGGAACGCCCGCTGAACTCCAGGTGACAGGCCTGTCCGTTCACCGATCATCAATCCTTTCAGAAACTCCCCTTCCTCTCCGCCGACATCCCGGTCGATCTCCGAGAGTACATGTGTCCGCAGCGGGAGAACCACCGTACGCATGAACGCCGCCCCGCTGCAGGTATCCAGGATGCGCACGTACTGACGACCCCGCACCCGCATTACGAAGGAAATGCCATTCGCATTGTAGTACTGGCGGGGACTGAACTCTCCCGGGTTGCCCGATTCAGGCGGGCTCTCGATAGGTCCGCACAACGCCAGTACCCATCCATACCGGATGCTCGCGATGTCGGGACCGCTTCCGGTCCCGCTGCACGTCACGATACCTTTCTCTTCACAGGGAGATACCAGAGAGTCATCGATGACCGAGCGGACCCGGACCAGAAACCGGACACGGTTCCCCGTGACGTGCGGAGCGTCGATTACCTGTCCAATGATTGCCGTGGTGTGCCGCTGGCGCGAGCCGGCAGCGAGAATGCTCCCGGCATCGTCGCTTCGATACTTCAACGCGCCAATGGTGAGACAAAGCAGGAGACAGCAGAGCGATCGAACGAATGCGGCCGTGCGTCCTGGACGGAGCCGGAGGGTTACCGCCGTGAGTGCTGTAGCGACTGCCGCAAGACCGAAGAGGGGTGTAACAGCGGCAGCGGGCAACTGCCTCCCGGCCCAGATGCCGGTGGCAAGCAGAGCGGACAGCACCAGCGCAGGGTACTTATGAAAGCCCCCCCATCCCGGCGTCATGCTTGAGCATCTCCATGAGCGCGGGCAGTACGTGAGTCAGATCGGGCGTGCGTCCCCCATAGTGGCCAACACGGGCAGCGAATGCACGGTGGCCTTTGCCTGTGAGTATGAGGGGAACAGGATTGCGGGTATGCGTTTTTACACTCAAATCTTCAAGGTTGCCATGGTCGCTCGTCACTAAGATGAGCGTTCGTGATCGATCGATTGTTGCCAAAAGGCCTTCCAGCAGGCCGTCAAACCGCTCCAGAGCCCCAACCGCGTCTGCCATCTTCTGCTCATGACCGGCGTGATCGGTTTTCCAGTACTCGAAGGGGACAAACTCATGCGTCGTTATCATCCCGGCAAGATGCCGACCCGCTTCCTGTGGCGCAATCTTTTGAACCGAAGGATGCCCGAGCCTGGACCACCCCTCGCGTGTGATGTCTGCAGAGACACCGCGTCCGTCACGGAGTTCTTTTTCGCGACGCAGAGGGATGCCGGCGTACCTGCAGGAAAGCGTCGTCACAGTCAGCCGCGATAGGTGGGTTTCGAAGTAATCGAAGAACTTCTGCGGGTAGGCGTTTGCAAAGCAGGGACGCAGGCCGGCCTGCTGAACCCGGCGAAAGACATTGTGCGCCTCGATAAGCGGTCTGAGAGTCGAATACGGATAGGGTCCGAAGTGCTTGCCGACGAGCAGCGGAGCATTGATGCCGGTGAACAACGCCGTCTGTCCCGTACCGCTCTGGGGCAACCCTCGGACATGCAGCGTGGCATCCAGAGGGAGTACCGTCGCCTCAGCGGATGCTATCGACCGATTGTGCAGTGACGGAAACGTTCCGCCCAGGAGTGCTTCGAGGGCAGGAAGGCGGGCAGCAAAGAACGGGTTCACCGCGGCGTCTTTCCTGCCGATTCCAACACCGTCAAGAAACAGAAAAAGAACGTGCACGGGGTCTTTCACCTCATTGACTCTTCGGAACAGCATGGCTCTCTATTATTATCGTGACGGGGCCATCATTTACGATGGTCACCTCCATCATGGCGCCGAAAATTCCGGTGCGCACTTTGTCCGGACCCAGGCGCTCGCCCAGCCGACGTACAAAATGATCGTATAATGGCTCCGCGTCCTCAGGACGAGACGCCAGGACAAAACTCGGACGATTTCCTTTCTGCGCATCGGCGTAGAGCGTGAATTGGGAGACAGCCAGAACGCTCCCGCCCGCATCCTGAAGCCCGATGTTCATTTTGCCTTGATCGTCCTCAAATACCCGCAGGCCCGCGCATTTGTCGGCGAGGAACTCCGCATCTTTCAGCGTGTCCCCCTGCCGGATCCCCAGGAGCACGACCAGGCCTTTACCGATGCTCGCATGCGTGGCCCCGTTGACAGTAATGGATCCCCTGGACACCCGCTGTACGACGACTCGCATACTCTCCAGTCTTCTCTTATGAAGGCAGATCTGCTTCCACAACTCGTGGAATGCCCGCGTAGTCAGCATGCACGGTGACACCTGAAAACCCCGCGGCCGCAACGATTTCCCGAGCACTCTTCGCCTGCCCATGGCCGATTTCGCACAGAAAGACTCCTGCCGGCTGCAGCAGCTCCTTCACCCGGGGGGCGAGCCTCCGGAGGAATCCGAGGCCATCCTCTTCGTCTGTCAGTGCCTCGCGCGGTTCAAATATGCGCACTTCCGGCATCAGGGTTTCGAATTCGTCCCTGGCTATATAGGGAGGGTTTGCCACGACAATGCTGAATCGTTCGCGCATTGAGGCCGTATCAAAAACATCGGCACGGATGAAATCCACGCGGCCTATCTTGAGACGGGCCGCGTTACTCCGGCTCCGCTCTACAGCAGCTTCACTCACATCCATGCCGGTGACTTGGACATTGCCGGCATGCTGCGCCAGCGCAAGGGCGATGTTGCCGGACCCCGTTCCAACATCCAGCACGCGTACCCCGGGCTCCGGGATTCCACGAATTCTTGCCAGCGCACATTCGACCAGCAGTTCTGTTTCCGGACGCGGGATGAGCACTCCGGGTCCGACACCGAGCGTTACGCCCATAAAAGCAGCTTCGCCCAGTATGTACTGCAGCGGCTCATGTGCCAGGCGACGTTGGAACAAGCCGCGGTACACGGTCAATTCATCGGAGGCAAGCGGTCTGTCGAACTGGAGGTAGAGTTGCAGTCTGGTCAATCGCAGCACGCGTGCCAGCATCAGTTCCACATGCAACCGGGCCTCATCGAAACCACGTTCCGCAAGGTGGTCACGTGACCATTCGATCAGCGAGAGCACCGTCCATGCGCGCGGTGGCGAAGGCTGACGCTGTTGGGGCGCGGTCATTAGGTGCTCCTTCGAAGGTCCAGCGGATCGCGGACCCTGGTGGCGAGAAGATAGATACCGATCACCGAGAACAGGGCGCCGACGATGAACATACCACGGTAGCCGATAAGGTCAGCAATAAATCCTCCTGCCAGTCCCGCAAAGTAGCACGGCGCCAGCAGCGTGTTCATCAACCCGATATACGAGGCTCGCTGCGCCGGCGGGCTGTACTCGATGGCCATATTGGATCGAACCATGCCTTCCGCTGCAAAATTCACGCCGAGAAAGGCGAACACGACAACGAACCATCCCGGGGCCGGAGCGACAACCGCTCCAAGTGAGGCAATCAGCATTGATGTCGCGGCACACATCAAGCCGGTCTTGTTGCCATAACGATCGATCACGAACCCAATCACAAGTGCGCTGACCACCTGCACGGAAACCATCGCCAGCGTAAACAACCCGACAACCGACTCATCGGCGGCGAAGTCCTTGAGCACATAGACGATGAAGAACCCCTGCGGCATCATCGCCATGATCAGGAAGCCGGACGCCACAAGGAACCGGCTGAAGTCACGGTCCGCATTCAACACCGCGTGAAGATCCCTGAGAAACGAGAAGATCGGCCGGCGCGCAACTGCCGGACTCGGTTCGGTTTCAACCATATAGTGTTGGACTACTACAGAGCCCATCTGCAGCACAAACGCGCAGACGAATGCCAGCGCATACCCGAGGGGGAAGGCAAACGCCGCGAGAAGCCATGTAAGGACGAATCCGCATATAAATGCCCCTGCTCCGCCGAGCGAATTTCTGTACCCTATCAGACGCCCTCGTCTCTTCGGAGATGTCATCTTCACAAAGAATTCAAACCATCCGACCGAGGTGATGCCGGCAATTGCCTGATTCAGGAGGTAGAGGAGCAGAAACACCCAGAGAACCAGCGGAGAGTTGGCCGAACCGAAGAGGAGGATAAACAGACCCATGATTAGCACGACAAACCTCTGGGCCGCACCGAACCGGATTGCCCAGGGTTTCTTCCACGGCTGGGTTTCGACGATGCGGGCGGCAAAAAGCTGAGGGAGCACCGAGCCGATATAGGCGAATGCCGCAACGAGCCCCACTTCGGCATTCGTGCCCCCGAGCCGCGACACCAGGGCGGGAAGGACGGTTTGAAACGAAAGAAAAGCTCCGGTGGAGATGTAGAACCCCCCCTCTACGACGTTGAGGGCCAGGTTCTTCTGTTCAATCGCGGAGTTGGATGTCACGGGGGCGGTCATTTGAATCGGAACACAATAGCGAGAATCTTATAGGATTGCAAGTCAACAGTGAAATGGGTAGGTTGAGCCATTATGACTGAAAAATACCCTCCTGTTCCTTCCGAGGACTTCGCAGAGTTCATTCGCATTGTCCGCCGCCTTCGCCGGGATTGCCCGTGGGACCGGAAGCAAACCCACCGGTCGCTGCGACACAGTCTGATTGAGGAAACGTACGAAGTGGTGGAAGCCCTCGACAGGGGAGATCTGCCGCATCTTCGCGACGAGCTTGGAGACCTGCTTCTGCACGCAATTCTGCAAGCAACAATCGCCGAGCAGTCCGGGGAATTCACACTGCGCGATATTCTCCGCCGCGAATCCGCCAAATTGATACGGCGGCACCCGCACGTCTTCGGGACGACGAAGGTGCGGGATGAAGAGGAGGTGCGGCGCAACTGGGAGCGTATCAAACTTGCGGAGGGAAGGACTTCACTGCTGGAGGGCGTACCCCGCAGCATGCCGGGGCTGCAGCGCGCGTTGCGGGTGCAGCAGCGCGCTGCAAAAGTCGGGTTCGATTGGGAGAACGAGGACCAAGTCTGGCAAAAGGTCCGCGAAGAGCTGGAAGAAGTGCGCCTTGCACTCCGGTCACGCAGACAGGCGAAAAAAGAGGAAGAATTCGGAGATCTGCTGTTCGCGCTGGTCAACTATGCGCGATTCCTCAGGATCAATCCGGAGAACGCGCTCCGGCATACCATCGACAAATTCATGCGTCGCTTCCACTACATCGAACGTGCGCTGGCGAGGCAGGGCAAAACCATCCACGATAGCTCGTTGAAAGAGATGGATTACTACTGGGAGAAAGCAAAGCGACGGAGGAAGAAATGAGCCCCGGTACGAGAACGTGCTAGGCTTTGTCCTCATCACCCTGCGGCGGCACACCGTTCTGGAACTTCTCGTACGCATCGATGATATCCTTCACCAACCGGTGCCGGACAACATCGTTCCTGTCGAAGTACACGAAGGAAATACCCTCCACACCTTGCAGGACCTCTTGAATCTGTACGAGTCCTGAACTCTGCCTCGTGGGCAGATCGATTTGTGTGACATCACCGGTCACAATCGCGCGGGAGTTCGGGCCCAGCCGCGTCAGAAACATTTTCATCTGCATCGCCGACGCATTTTGCGCCTCATCAAGGATCACAAAAGCATTGTTCAGCGTCCGCCCGCGCATATACGCGAGCGGTGCGATCTCGATCACGCTCTTCTCAATGTACCCTCGCAGTTTTTCCGCCGGAATCATATCGTCGAGGGCATCATACAACGGCCGGAGGTACGGATCGACCTTTTCTTTCAGGTCGCCGGGCAAAAAACCGAGGCTCTCGCCTGCCTCGACCGCAGGACGCGTGAGTACGATCTTGGTGATCTCATTGTTTTTCAAACTCGCGACCGCAAAGGCGACCGCCAGATAGGTCTTGCCGGTTCCCGCAGGGCCGATGGCAAAAACGATATCGTTTGCCCGGATCTGCCGCAAATACTCGCGTTGACCGGGAGTCTTCGCACGGATGATCTGGCTCTTCGTGAAGAGAATGACGTTGTCCAACTCGTCGTGGGAAAGACCCGAGGTGACGCCCTTCGGCACAGCCGGTTCACCGTTCGCAGTGATAAGATCGATCACCGTATCGACATCGTTGGTGGTCAGCGATCCGTTCTTGCGCAGGAGGAACATGAGTTCCTTGAAGATGCGATCCAGTGTGTCGACTTCGGCGGGATCGCCACGCAGGGTGATGGTATCACCGCGGACAACGACAGTGGCATCGAACCGGCGCTCCAGGACTTCGAGATTCGCGTCATTCAGCCCGAGCAGGCCGAGCGCATCAACCCCTTCGATCTTCAGCTTCTTTTCGGTCATGCCGCTCATTGTTCCTCAAAATACACGTGAACCCCCTCCCCTGCGCAGCGCTGCGCGCAGGAAAGGGGGTTCACGCTACTGATACTGCTTCTCACTACTTCGTCGAAGGCTCGGCCGGTGGGGCGAGCACCGAAGCTGCTCTCGCCGCAACCCTCGAATAATACTTCCTTGCGGCTGCCTTTTCGTCTCCGCTCATCTCCTTCCCCTCGGGGATCTTCAGCATTTGGCCCGGATGAATGACGTCCGGATCCTTGATCTGATCCCGATTCCCCTGCCAGATACGCGGCCACAACCAGGCATTGTCATAAATGTCGGGTTTCTTGGAGATGTTCCACAGGCAGTCACGATCCCGGGACCACGTCCCGACCGTGTACACCTTCACCTGCTTCCCAAGCGTCTCCTTAAGGCTCTTCACCTTCGTGTCGAGCGCGGTAAGGCGATCCCAGAATTCCGGGATCAGTGACAGCTTGTTTCCCCAGAGTTCCTTCGACTTGGCTTCCAGTTCCGTCAGTTCGCTGCTCCGGGCCATCAGATCCGCATCCGAGAGACGCATCAGGTCTGCAGCCTTGGCTTCCGCATCCTCGATTTCACTGCGGTAGGCGCTTGCCTTCTCGCGATCGGACCCCACGAGGGCATAGAGCTCGTCAAGGCACGTCTCGCATTCGCCATCCAGTTTGTTGGATTGGGTTGTGAGCGTGCCGATGTCGCTTTGTAGTGTCTTGAGCTTTCCCTGCAGGTCATTCCGCATCTGGGTGTACTTATCCATTTCTTGCTGCCACTGCTCTTTCGTCAGCTCCTGGGCTGTCGCAAGCCCGACTGACAAGGTGAGCACGACAGCGACGATCATCATCAGAGCGCTGTGCAATTTCATGTTCAGAGACTCCTCGCTGGTTGTGTCACTTTGCTAGCCGTTGCTTGACAATTGCCTGGTCATCGCCACACTTCTTCAACTGTGCATTCTTTTCGGCGATGACTTTGTCCAGGTCGCCTTTCTTCACCTCCAACTCCTTGATCTCCTTCTCGAGCTGCGCCGCCTCGTCCTTCAAGGTCTGGAGCGCTTGTAGCTGCTCCTCATCGGGGCTTGAAGAACAACCATAGAGGAAGAGCGATCCGCTGAACAGGAGCGTCATCCCAATGGTCATGAATGTTTTCGTGCATTTCAGCATGTGGACCCTCCTGAGATATAAGGTTACGGGTAGATTGACACTATGAATGCGTAATCGGATGATCGTTGCCAGTATAACAAATATTTGGTTCCTTGTCAAATCCTAATTTTCCCCGGGATTCCTGGGGAATCTTCACAACAGCCCTCTTTCGGCCAGACTTGTGAAGCGGTCGCCGGCCACTATGAGGTGGTCGTGCAGTGGAATGCCGACGATGCG
>DAINBR010000040.1:0-13722 GCA_036732865.1 Bacteroidota bacterium
TACGCCGGAGCAGCTCCTCCTTCCACTGACGGGCCGAGACGGTGTTGGTCACCAAAATCAAAGTGTTGGTTTTGGTGGCGGCCATGGCGCCGGCCCCCACGAGAGTCTTTCCCGCACCACAGGGGAGAACGACGACACCGGATCCGCCGTCAAGAAAGTTGTTGATGGCTTCGGGGGAAGAATCTGGTTTGAATCCACGCCGAATATCGGCTCAACCTTCTTCTTCACGGTGCCGTCACATGGATGAAAAAACCACTATCCGCCTGCTCCTTGTTGAGGATAACAAGGACTTCGCCAACCTCGTCCAGCTCTTTTTGCGACGGCACAGCGGTGTGGCGTTCGAAGTCCGGTGGGCCGCCAACGGCCGCAATGCATTGAAGGAAATCGAGGCCGATGCCAATCTGGATCTCATCCTCATGGATTATTTCCTGCCCGGAAGAAACGGCCTGGAGGTCACGCGGGAGATCCGGGAACGGGGGATCCTCATCCCGGTGGTGTTCCTGACTGTCAACAAGGATTTTGACCTTGCCGTGGAAGTCTTGAAACTCGGCGTGGAAGACTACCTCGTCAAGGAGGAGATCTCCACGCCCGTACTGCCCAAAACCATCTTGAGTGTCATTGAACGGCAGAGCCTGCGCAACGAGCTGACCGAGCTGGAAATATCCCGGAAACGTCTGCAGGTGATTCAGGAGCTTGTTGCACAGATCATCGGAGAGATCCGCGCGCCGATAACTGGAATGCGGAAGGGTGTCGACGGATTGCTCGATGTTCATGGTGAAGACAATCTGCGTGCGTATCTCGTCATTATCCGGGACAATTTGATCCGGATGGAGAAAAAGATGGTTCGTTTGCGCGAGCTGAGGACGGACAGGACCATTCCCTACGTCAGGGACATCCGGATGTTTGATCTTTCGGAGGAGGCGCCGCAGCAATGAAGTGCAAGCTAGCAGTCGCCCAGATCGATCCGGTTCTTGGCGACCCGTCAAGGAATGTCGAGATCCATTGCGAAGCGGCAGAGCGTGCACGGCAGGCCGGCGCGCAGATGATCCTCTTTCCGGAGTTAAGCCTCACGGGGTATTCCGTGAAGGATCTCAACTGGGATCTGGCGATTCGAACCGATGCGCCGCCCGACATCTATGCGCCGCTGCTGGAACTCAGCCGCGGGATCAGTATTGTGGCGGGCGGAATTGAAGAAGGCGGTTCATTCGGGATCTACAACGCAGCGTTCCTTTGTGAGGACGGCCGCATGTCTTCCGTGCATCGGAAGGTGTATCCGCCGACCTACGGGATGTTTGAGGAGATGCGGTACTTTAGCCGCGGGGATGCGGTCCGGGCGATTGACACACGCATCGGAAGAATCGGGGTGCTTGTGTGCGAGGATCTCTGGCATATTGCGTTGCCCTATCTTCTCATGATGGATGGAGCACAGATGGTCGTGTCGCTCACGGCGAGCCCCACGCGTCTCGGGGGAGACACGGGATCGCTCCGGTCCGCCGATGTCAACGGCGAGCATCACCGCACGTACGCCCGTCTGCTCTCGGTATACCTGGCGTTCTGCAATCGAGTGGGGTTCGAGGATGGCGTGAATTTCTGGGGCGGTTCGGAGGTGATCGGCCCGGCGGGCGATGCCAAGGTGACAGCGCGTTTGTTCGAGCCGGATCTGGTTTTTGCGGACCTGGACGAGGACGAGATCCGGCGCGCACGCCGTTTTTCCCGACATTCGCTCGATGACGATCCGTCGCTGGTCATCCGTGAGCTAGCGCGGCTGCTCGCGCATTGACATCCGGACAGCTCAGATGCCCAGGAACAACCTCTGGGCCAGGTAGTCCGGCAGCCGCGCCGCAAGTATTGCGGACGCGGTGGCTTCGATATTGTAGTCAACTCGCATGAATTCAAACTTCGAAGCCGTCGTATCTAGCAGCCCGAATGAAATCCGGGGGTTGCCATCGCGTGCCTGTCCGACACTCCCGACGTTAATCAGGTACCGAAGTCCTTCGCGGAAAGTGTTGACCGACCCGTCTTCGCCCACGATGACGGGGATGTGTGTGTGGCCTATGAAGCAAATTCGCGTGCTGAACGCCGGAAAACAGCGTTCGGCATCCGGCCATGCAAAGATGTACTGCCAGTCTTCAGGGTTCAAGGGGGAGGCATGGGCAAGCGTGACGTCATCCAACACCCGTAGCATAGGCAACCGGCGGAGATACTCGACGTTGGTTTCTGTCAGATGTGTTCTTGTCCAACGGATAGCGCTCTTTCCATAAATGTTGAAGTGGTCGAGCGGCAATTCGTCAATTGCACCGCAATCGTGGTTTCCCTTGACGACAGCCGCGCACCGCTCCCTGATAATGTCAATGCACTCGTTTGGTGACGGCCCGTAACCGACAATGTCCCCCAAACAGTACACGCGGTCCACAGCGAGATGGTCGATGACCTCGAAGGTACGCTGGAGGGCCGGGAGATTGGAGTGAATGTCTGAAATGACTGCTATACGCATGGCCCAATTCATCTAGAGTTGAAAATCTACGAAAAATTGCCTTATATGCAAACACAATCACATATGCCATTCAGCCGGGACATACTCGCGCTCGACGCGGGGAAAGAAGCGCGACGCATCGCACAACGTGTGCGAGCGCAGGTATTCCACGTCCTCCATAGGCGAGGTGTTGTTGTGGCCGTCTCCGGCGGGCTGGACAGCGCGACCTGCGCCGCCTTGTCGGCGCTCGCGGTGGGGAAAGATCATGTGCTCGCGCTCCTCCTCCCTGACCGGCATTCCTCACCCGTATCGACACGCCTCGGCCACGATCTGGCCGACGCCCTCGGCATTGAAGTTCTCACGCAGGATATTTCCCATCTCCTTGAAGCCGCGGGGTGTTTCCGGACACAACTGGAGGTCGTGCGGTCTGTTTTTCCTGACGCCACGGAGGAGTGGGCGTTTAAGATCACGCTCCCCTCGCTACTGGACCAGGAACGGTTGAACATGCCGCGGTTGACCGTGCAAACGCCGCAAGGTGAAACGCATACCCAACGCCTCAACCACGGCGACTATCTCACGCTTGTTGCGGCCACAAACTTCAAGCAGCGCATCAGGACGATGCTTGCCTATTTTCACGCCGACGCTCGCAATTTCGCTGTGTGCGGCACGCCAAATCGCCTGGAATATGATCAGGGATTCTTTGTCAAAGGAGGCGACGGACTGGCGGATTTCAAGCCGATCGCGCATCTCTACAAGGCGCAGGTGCGTGCAATCGCATCGTCGATAGGCGTTCCTGCGGAGATCATATCGCGCACACCCACCACGGACACATTCCCGCTGAGCCAGGGACAGGATGAGTTTTATTTCGGCGTCCCGCACGACGTCATGGATCTCTGCCTTTACGGGTGCAACAACGGGTACACCGCAGCAGAGGTCGCGGCTGTTCTCCAACTCGAACCCGCAATTGTCGAGCGCATCTATCGTGATATCACAGGCAAACGTCGCACGACATTGCCTCTTCATCTCCCCGCACTTCTGGTGGACGATGTCACCGAAATAAAGCAGCTGGAGGAACAAGCCCTGTGTGTGGCATCGCCGGGATCATAAATTTCGGTGATAGGCGTCCGCCGCTGCCCCTTGACCGGCTGCAAAGCATGGCGCAGGTGCTCCGTCACCGCGGACCTGACGACACGGGGATCTACAGGGACCGGATGGCCGGGCTGGTAAGTACCCGCCTTTCGATTATTGATCTTGCGACCGGCGCGCAACCTCTCGCCAATGAAGACGAATCACTCTGGATCGTCTATAACGGCGAGTTGTTCAACTATATCGAGCTCAAGCGCGAACTTGAGGCCGCCGGCCATACATTCCGTACGCGTTCGGATACAGAGGTTGTGGTTCATGCGTATGAGGAATATGGGATCGACTGTTTAACCCGTTTCAACGGACAGTGGGCGCTGGCCATCTGGAACGCGAAGGAAGGTTCGCTCCTTCTCGCACGGGACCCTGTGGGGGTGTGCCCCTTATTCTTACACATGAGCAACAATCGCCTCTGGTTTGCGAGCGAGGTGAAGGCGTTGTTCACCGATAGCGAGGTGCCGCAGGCTTTTTCGACTTCCGGGCTGAATCAGGTATTCACGTTCTGGAGTACGGTGGCACCAGGGACTGTGTTTGAGGGAATAGAGCAACTCCGGCCCGGAAGTGCGCGCATCTATGAACGCTCGGGCGCCTTTATAGAAAAGTGCTTCTGGGCACCTTCGTTCCCCCGGGAGGCAACCCACTCACGAATGCCGTTGCGCGACGCCGCCGAACAACTCAGAGAAAGACTTGTCGAGGCAACGACGCTCAGGCTCACCCGCGCGGATGTGCCGGTCGGGAGCTACCTCTCGGGCGGACTTGACAGTTCGGTGGTTGCCTCGCTGGGATTGGCGGCGCATCCTGTTGACTACCGCACCTATTCAGTGCGCTTTGCTGACGCCGAGTTCGATGAATCGCGCTACCAGCGAATGATGGCTCGTCACCTGGGGAGCACTCACAGGGAAATCTCCGTGACGCGGTCTGACATCGCGCGCGTGTTCCCGGAGGTGATCCGACATGCGGAGTCGCCTGTCCTCCGGACGGCGCCCGCACCGATGTATTTGCTTTCCGGTCTGGTCAGGGAGGACGGCATCAAGGCCGTGTTGACGGGGGAGGGAGCAGACGAGTTCTTGGGCGGCTATGATCTCTTTCGCGAATCCGAAATCAGAAGATTCTGGAGTCGCGCACCGCAGTCCGCTATGCGGCCCCTTCTGTTTCAGCGCCTCTATCCTTATCTCGCCAGATCACCGCAGTCCGCGCAGGCCCTGGCCCACAACTTCTGGAAACAGGGAATGGACCGCACGGACATCGCGTGGTATTCGCATGAGCCGCGCTGGCGCACGACTATGCAGCTCCGGAGATTCCTTCGGCCTGAGTTCCGCTCCTCCGAACCGGAGGCGGAGTTCATCGAGCGTGCTGTGCCGCTGCCCGAAGGATTTTCACGATGGGGAACACTTGAGCATGCCCAGTACATCGAAATCGTCACACTTCTCTCGGGATATCTCCTTTCATCGCAAGGAGACCGGATGCTCATGGCGCATTCAGTGGAGGGACGATTCCCGTTTTTGGATGCCGGGGTCATTGAATTCTGCCAGCGTCTTCCCTCACAACACAAGCTGGTCGGACTTCGTGAAAAAGTGATTTTGAAGACTCTCGCGCATGGTGTCATCCCGGAAGAAATCATCAACAGACCCAAACAGCCTTACCGGGCCCCCGACGCGCTGAGTTTTCTGGTTGATCCGCCGGCGTACGTCGCAGACATGCTCTCCCCTGAGTCACTGGAAAGCGTGGGAGTGTTCGACCCCAGGTCGGTCACCATGCTGCACGAGAAATGCCGCCGCGTCGTCCGTGACCAGGGAGCCAACGCACTCCTCAGCAACACAGACAACATGGGGCTGGTGGGAATTCTCTCGACGCAACTGCTTCATCACACACTTATGAAGGGGGGGAGTGTGGCCCCTATGCAAGCCCGCACGACATCAGAGCGACTCATCGAAAGAACATGAATCCAACACACGAGGAAATCCGGACCGCTGTACTGCGGTTCCTGCAAACGAGCCTTCTGTTCGACGAAACCCGGCAGATTCCCGATGCGCAATCCCTGCTAGGCGCAGGCATCGTCGATTCTACAGGGATTCTTGAGATGATCGGTTTCCTGGAGCAGACGTACGATGTGAAGTTCCGTGACGATGAGCTTGTGGCAGAAAACTTCGATTCGTTGGGTGCGATCACTTCCTTCATGTCGGCAAAACTGGGCGGAAAATGATCCTCCGATGCCGGGGGGAAGGATGAGGAACAGTTGATGCTACTCCATGATTATCTGGTTCAGGCGGCGCAACGGCACCCGAAAAAGACGGCACTCGTGGCAGGAAAGGAGCGGTGGACGTATCACGCTCTCGACGAGAAGGTCTCAGCGGTAGCGAGTCATCTCCACACCCGCGGACTGGGTCGCGGTGACCGGGTGGCGGTGTATCTGGAGAACACCGCCGAACAGGTAGCGGCGATTTTCGGCATCCTCCGTGCCGGCGGGTGTATCGTCGTCGTGAATCCGACGACACAGGTTGAGCGTCTCAGCTACATCCTCTCACACTCCGGGGCGAGGTTTCTGTTTGCGCCCGTGGTGAAAGACGGTCTGGTAATGCGTGCGATTGAGCAAGGAGCAGAACCGGCGGAGGTCATATGGGTTGGGGGACTGCCTTCCGGGGGAAAGGGGATGTCGTTTGATGACTTTTTGAGCCCTCTTCAGTCGGTCACGCTGCCACGCGTCATTAGCGAAGATCTTGCCGCCATTATCTACACATCCGGTTCCACGGGCAAGCCAAAGGGGGTGACACACCTTCACCGGACTATCGATTCCGCCGTGGAATCCATCATTGAGTATCTCGAGAACAGTGAAGAGGACGTCATCCTGAATGTGCTTCCGCTGTCGTCGAGCTACGGTCTCCTGCAGCTTCTTGTCACGGTGAGAACGTGCGCTCGGCTCGTGCTGGAGCAGGGGATCGGGTATCCCTTTGAAGTCATCAAGAAGATCCGTGAGGAGAAAGTGACAGGCATGGCCGGAGCGCCGACGGTGTGGGCAATTCTCTTGAAGCTGGAAGATGTGAAACCGTCCGATGTCGCCACATTGAGGTACATCACGAATGCCGCAGCGGCCCTCCCTGCCAGTTTCGTGCCCCGTCTGCAGGCTGCTTTTCCGAGGACGAAGCTCTATCTCATGCACGGTCTGACGGAGTGTCTTCGCACGACATACCTCCCTCCGGATCAGCTCGACACGCGTCCGACATCCGTGGGTACCGGCATGCCCAATGTGGAACTCTGGGTGCAGGATGGGAACGGGAACCGTCTCCCGCCGGGTGTTCCGGGTGAGATGGTGGTGCGCGGATCGAACATCATGGTCGGATACTGGAATGATCCAGAGGCCACCGCCAGAATGATCCAGCCCGGGCGTTTTCCCTGGGAGCGCGTTCTCCGGACAGGTGATTTGTTCAGGGCGGACGAACAGGGATACTTCTACTTCGTTGCACGAGGCGACGAACTCATCAAGAGTCGCGGTGAAAAAGTCAGCCCGATCGAAGTTGAGGACGTTGTGTATTTGATGCCGGAAGTATTGGAGGCACGGGTCATCGGCGTTCCGGATCAGGTGCTCGGCCAGGCGATTCGTGCGGAAATCGTTCTCAAGGACGGGCAGCAATTGAGCGTGCAACATGTGAAGGCGCATTGCCGCAAGCATCTGGAAGATTTCAAGGTGCCGCATCAGGTGTTGTTCGTCGGGAGCCTGCCGAAAACACAGGGGGGGAAAATAAAACGGTCTGCCTGAAAGTATGAGGGAGCTTTGCTTCGAGCTTGAAGGTTTGTATATTGCGGTCTATGACAGTAACAGCCGGGAACGTCACATGCCGAAGATTCTGGTGATCGATGATGACGAGATCACGCTGGCCCTGATGCACAATGTGTTGGAGGATGAAGGATACGAGATCTACTCTACGGCGGATGGTCCGCAGGGGATACAAATCTACCGAGAGCGTGAACCGGATGTCGTGATTCTGGATCTCGCCCTGCCGAGCATGAACGGGTTGGAGGTGTTGCGCAAGATCCGGAAGCAAGATCCGAACGCGAAGATTATTGTTGTCACCGGTCACGGATCGGAAGAGTCGGCGAAGGTCGCGTTGAAGTACGGAGCGTGGGGATACATCGAGAAGCCGGTGGATTTCTCGACGTTTCTGCACCAGATCCGCACGGCGGCCGAGCCATGAGCGAGGGGAGAGGAGCTTTCGCGATTGACATTCCTCAGGCATTTCGGTAAATTTCATTCTTCGAAACGCTCTAGGAAGTGTCCGGGCGCGTAGCTCAGGGGTAGAGCATCTGCCTTTTAAGCAGAGGGTCGGTGGTTCGAGCCCACCCGCGCTCACGACGATGTAGCAATATCTTTGCCTCGATTCACGCCTCTCCTTTTCTGCCACACGAAGCGGAATTGCGATAGCATTGCAGCAGTTTCGATACGAGATTGAGTGCAATTCAGGAGGGTGCTTGGGTGTCGCACCTATTCAAACGGCGCGTCACAAATGCAAAACTCCCGACACGGCTGCACTTCCATTCCCTGCGGCGCAAATTCAGACAAACGACGTCTTCTTTCCCCTGTGAATCAGTGAGTTGGGTACTTAAACCAGAGAGTAATCAATTTGTTGATGGAGTCGTTTGCCTTCTCCCATGAAACCCGAGTCCTTCCTACGTAACCAATGCTACTATCCGCGGAGGGCGTGAAAAGGCGTAAAGTCCATGCCATTGTTTCTCCAGTCGAAATATCCAACAGTTTTCTCATAATGGATACGGAATCTACGTTCAGAGCCAGGACATAACAGCGGTTCTTCTCCACATCGTAGTACGAAACATCATAAGCCAACCCTAGATCAATGCAAGTCTGTTTTGCCGTCTCCGTACACTTGGTCTTCAACTCATAGGTGAATTTCCTGTCTTTAGGCTGAGAGTATCCCATACTGCAAACAAGGATAAGCGCTAATGTTAGAAACCGTTTCATGATTGCTCCTTTGCGGAGTTGCGGTACAAATGCCCAAATCTAAGACTTTCCATCGCTAATGTCCATTTTGGCACACTGCCCCAGAGAAGCCAACCTTGAGAACTTGTCGCATTTCCCCGAGGGGCTGAAAGATGATGCTCAAGTAGCGGGAGTTGGGGGCGTTCCGCTTTGTGCAAATGTTCGGAGCTAGGTGTAAGTCAATAGCTTGTCGAACTCGCGGTGCAGCAATTCCCCTCGCAAACTTCACCCAGGAAATGAGTCTCCGCTTGACCGGGCGCAGGATTCGTAACGAGAATCTCACTGCAGCCCAAAACCTCTCACGAAGGAAATACCTGGCCGCACCATACAGCATCCACTCCCGACGATACCGGTTGCACGCCAAGAGCACTCTCTTTGTGTCTGCTGGATTCGGTAATACCTGAGCAATCACACCAGATTCTGCCCTTCGTGCGATATAGAATAACGACTGGGGTACGCGCCAGTCACTACCGCCGGTTTCACAAAGAACGACGTCGAATTTATTTCTTTCCAGTATCATATTCAGAGTAGCAGGCGAAAACGAACTGGGGTGCACATATCTAAGAAAGTATCGATCCAGCGAACGATAGGGTTTCAAGATATTCGGCACTGCGATGACAATAATACCTCCTGGCGCCAGAAGTTCCCAACATCTCTCCAGGGCAGTGTTTGGGTCATAGAAATGTTCAAGTACATGGAACATAGCCAGTATGTCATAGCTCGCGGGTGGAATATCTTGAAGACTTTCCAGTGTCCCGCTTCGCATAGGCAGCCCGGCCTCACTGAGAGTGGCGCAGAACTCCGTGCTGGGTTCAACACCGAGGACGGTGAGACCCCTCTTCATGGCCCACCACAAGAAGTTCCCATTTCCGGGACCGACTTCCAGTAATCTGGCGCCATCCAGCGGTCTTACTTTTTCGATGTTCTCAAAGATGGTCTTTGCATACGATGATTCAGGTATGTTATCCCCCCTCGGGGGCGCGGCGGCAAGTTGTCGGTAGAAGTGCGCATAGGCCTCTAAGTAAAATCTTCCGTACACTTCCGGAGTAGGCATCGGATTCGTATGGACAAATGAGCAGGAATTGCATACTACAGTGGTCAAATCAAGGTGGTGCTGCATACGTCTTGAAAGAGTAGTCCTCCGAAGTCCCCCGCAGAGGGGACACGAACGAATGACGGTCGCATGGGTCCACTCTGAATCGCTTCCTTGCTTCATGATTCCTTCCTCAATGAGTCTCTCGCGTAAGCGGCGTCCCCACTTCCCCCACGGATAGCCAATATTAAGGGAACAAAGTTATCCCCCTTTACGTTCTCTCTTATGTTGCGTTCGCATAACGACTGCTCCGCATGCGCTTGCGGGAGATTGACACATCGAAGGCGTTGAGGGGTTGAATTGATTGTGGGGTTGGTTCGCGCAAGACGATGTCGTCTTTCGGACCGCAGGGCATGCGGACGTCTTTTTCACGCGATCAGAATTGCTCGACGAACTCGGTGCAATGGTGCATTGACACGGGGGTATCGGCGGGGGCTTCTGTATACTCGGGTTGCGGTGGCTGAATGAAGGGGGCTGAATTCTCCGTGCAGTTGATTTCTTGCTCGGATCGAGCCGGGAACGTGACCACGAGCATTGGACGTATTTGCACGACCGCGTTGTCCGGAATGTTCTTCTCAACGACCGCGTTCGCGCCGATTTTCACATTGTTCCCGATCTTGATCTTGCCAGCGATTTTCGCTCCGGGTGCGATATACACATTGTCCCCAAAGGTCGGAAATCCTCGGATGTTCCTGGCTTTGGAATAACCCAACGTGACGTCGTGGGTAAGAGTGAAATTCTCGCCTGCAACAACATCCCCAGCGACGAAAATCCCACCATAATGCCAGATATAAAGCCCGGGGCCGATTTGAGCTTCGGGACCGATGTGGATACCCCATTTCCAACGAATACGATGCCCCTGCCAGGCGACGAAGGGTCGCACGAACAATCTGACGACAAATGGCTGAGTTCTCAGCCAATGCGCCAATCGGAACAAGACGACCGCCTGGACTCCGGGGCTGCGGAGGCACATGACTGTCCGTTGCACCCGTGAACCCCTGGCGAAGAAATAGGCCCTATGGAGATCTCGTTTCCACATTCTATGCACATAATACGCACAACGGCAGGTGGAATGCTGTGCTCATCGTCACATAGCCAGAATTGGGCCCGAAAGCGCAAAAGTGCCGTTGGGGGAAGTCCGTCTACAGGAGATGATCGTTCAAGGCTTTGGCGACGGCGCCCCCTCTTGTGTGTACCTGCAGTTTGGCGTATATATTTTTTATGTGCGTGTCGATCGTATGATAGCTGAGAACAAGCTGTTCTGCGATCTGTTTCTTGGTGAGACCATCCACCATGAGTTTGAGAATATCACGCTCCCGTTGCGTGAGCGGACTCGGATTTCGAGGACCCGCCAGATGCGTGAACATTGCCAGCATCTTGCGGGCTATCTGGGCATTTATGGGGGCCCCTCCCCTGAGCACCTCCATCATCGCCCGTTCGATCTCTTCCGGCGGCGAGCTCTTGAGAAGGTACCCGGAAGCTCCCGCGCAGAGCGCATCGAAGATTTTTTCGTTATCCTCGTGGATTGTCAGGATTATCACTCGCGTCGCGGGCGAGAGTTCTCTGACCCGTGTTGTGCCTTCAATACCGTTCATGCCGGGAAGGCCGAGGTCCATAAGGATCACGTCGGGGGCCGGCTCAGTATCCAGCGCGCGCAAAGCATCTTCGCACCGCGAAAACGCATGGTCACACCGGATCCCCTCGACGTCGTGCAGTAGTTCTGAGATCGTCTTACGGTAAAGTGCGTCATCCTCCACAACCCACAGTTCCTTGTCTTCTTCCGGAGGAGCCTTGTCAGGCTGCATGGCACTCCCTCGCTGATGTTGGACGATCCTCATGGAAGTATTACACACAGCGGAACTTACAAAGTCTTCTGCACCAAAACGATACCGCATTTACGGTATTTTTGCATCCAGGGTCACCTCTGTGCCTTTCCCAGGCGTGCTCCGGAAAGTGATATTCCCGCGAATCTGCGCCGCTCTTCTTTGCATGGTGGAAAGGCCGTTTCCAGTGGATGGTTGGGATGTGTCAAACCCTCTTCCGTCGTCCGAGACCTTCAGCTGGAGGTGCCCGCCGTTGACGCCCATGTGGATCGCCACTTTTCCGGCTGCCGCATGATGAACAATATTGCAGAGGATCTCCTTGTATATCAGCACAATATCGCGTCGGAACGCCATGGGCAGATGTGTCGTTGCGCCGTGATCGTCCCTCTGAAACGTGTATTCCACTCCTGCGAGGAGCTTAGAAGATATTCCCTGAAGATGATCGATGATGTTGCCGGTGGTGTCGTGCTCGGGGTTGATGAACCAGACGATCTCTCTCAAAGCCTCGGAGGTTGTGCGGGCCGCCTTGCTGATGTCAAGTAGATGTGCGGCGGCCGCCGGCGGCACATTCATCCGGTTGCGCACGAGATCGGCGATGACCGCGATGCTCGCAAGGCTGCTGCCGATGTCATCGTGCAGGTCGGATGCGATGCTGAGTCGCATGCGCTCAACTTTCAAGAGGGAGGCGACTCGCAAACGGTACGCAATTGTGACGGCGGCGAGGAGCGACAGTACTCCCAGCACCCGGAACCAAAGCGTTTCCCAGAAAGGCGGGGTAATGGTGATGCGCAGCGACCTGCCCGCCTCATTCCAGACGCCGTCATTGTTGGCTCCGCGAACACGGAACACATATTGGCCGGGGGCGAGATCTGTGTAGCCCGCAAGTCTGCGCGTCCCCGCTTCCACCCACGACTTGTCCAGACCCTCAAGCGTGTACGCATAGGTGTTGCGCGCCGGCAGCGAATAGTCCAGAGCTGCATATTCAAAAGAAAAAAAGTTCTCCGTGTGCTTGAGCGTTATCTCTCCTGTTGCCCACCCGGCGGAATCTGGGGGGACTGGTGCATTGAACAAGGTGAAGCCGGTTATGACGATGGGCGGGACATGGGGATTGAGCGCGATGTGGTCAGGAACGATGGTGTTGAATCCGTTGATGCCCCCGAAGTACAGTGACCCATCTGATCCCCGGCATGAAGCGTTAAAGTTGAATTCGTCTGCCTGCAGTCCGTCGTTCCGGGTGAAATTCCGGAATGTTCCGCTGTCCGGGTCGAAACGGGAAATCCCGTTGTTCGTGCTCATCCAGAGCTTTCCGGTCCAGTCTTCCAAAATTGCATACACGACATTATTCGGAAGTCCATGCTGCACGGTATAGTGTGTGCACCGGCCGGTCTGCGGATCCATCCTATTCAACCCTCCACCGAAAGTGCCGACCCAGAAGTTCCTGTGACGGTCCTCCAGGATGGTCTGTACGTAGTCGCTGCTCAGACTCCCTGGATCGCCGGGTGAATTCCTGAAGCGGTGAAATGTCCCGGTCGAAGGTTCAAATCGTGCCATGCCTCCCCGCGCTGTCCCTACCCATTGCGAGCCGGAGCGGTCCCGGAAGATGCACCTGATGTCATTGTCCGGAAGGCTGTTCGGGTTTTGTTTGTCGTTCGCAAACGAGCGGAGCACTCTTCCCGTGCGGTTCATGACGAGCATTCCGGCGATCCAAGTGCCCACCCACAAGTCGCCTTGTTGGTCCTGCGCAATGGAACTGACATAGGCATTGAGGCGCCTTGCGGGATTGCCGGCGTCCACCGTGTAGCGCACGAACCGTCGATGCTGTCGATCATACCGGGCCAAACCACCGCCGTATGTTCCCACCCACACGTCACCCCTGTCGTCTGTGAGGAGCGCAGCAACATAGTCGTGGGGCAGGCTGCCGGGATCCCGGGAATCGTGACGGTAGTACCGGAATTTTCCGGTGCGGGGATCGAACTGATTCAGCCCGGCATCTTCTGTTCCGATCCAGATGAATCCGAGGGAATCCTGGCACATGGCGAATACCCTCTTTCCGTGGAGTCTGCCGCCGTCCACGATGTCACGAGTATAGAGTGGGAATTTCTGCACGTACGGCGAGCTGACGCTGAGGCCGTTGGCTGTGCCGAACCAGAGGACTCCGCCGGCATCCTCGAAGAGGGATGTCACAACATCATCGGAGAGGGAG